>NZ_JAGGPO010000017.1:0-237035 GCF_018613775.1 Arthrobacter sp. ISL-69 | reverse complement strand
CGGGCAATGTGTGGCTGGTGAAGCAGAACATGCAGCTGGTCAACAACTGGGACGACGTTGTCCCGCCCAAGAACCAGTCCAATGACCAGGACCAGGAGTCGGCGGACAACAACACCATCAACATCCTGCCGGACCGCACCAAGCCCAACCGGCCGCCGGAAACCAAGCCCGACGCCGTCGGCGTGCGGCCGGGGCGCACCACCATCCTCAGCATCCTGGACAACGACTCCGACCCCGACGGCGACGTTTTGACGGCGTCCGTCGGCAGTTCCGGGCCCACCTCGGGCACGCTCCAGAACATATACGGGGGCACGGCGTTCCAGATCACCGTGCCGGCCGACGCCAAACCCGGCACCGAAACGTTCAGTTACAACGCGGCGGACGGCCGCGGGCTCTCCGCCGGCGGACAGGTCGCCCTGAACGTGGTTGGTCCGGACCAGAACAAACCGCCGGTCTTCAAACGCGGCGATCCCACCACCATGCTGGTGGAGCAGGGGAAAACCGTCAGCCAGAACATCCTCACTGACTGGACCGACCCTGACGGCGACGACCTGGTGCTCCTAGACGCCAAGGCCGATAACGAACAGGACCAGGTCAAGGTCCGCCGCGACGGGCTGCTCACCTACCAGGATTCCGGGGCCGCGCCCGGCAAGAAAACCGTCACCGTGTCGGTTTGGGACGGCCGCGACACCACCACCGGCAAAGTAGTCGTCAACGTGCAGCCTCCCGGGGCGCTGGCGCCGGTGGTCAACGCCGACCACGTCACCGCCGTCGTTGGCCAGGATCTTGTGATCGCACCGCTGAAGAACGACGTCGATCCCAACGGCGGCGCCCTGCGGCTCGCCCAGGTGGAAGCATCCGGACCTGCCGAGCTCGGCCCCGTCACCGACGGCGGAACGTTCACCTTCCGCAGCGAAACCGCCGGCCCCGTCTACCTGACCTATATCGCCAGCAACGGTCCGCAAAGCAGCCAGGGCCTCATCCGCGTTGACGTGGAATCCGGCAAGGACACCGGCGATCCCGTGGCGGTCCACGACGTGGCGCTCATGCCGACGGGCGGAAGCGTCCTCCTCGACCCGCTGGTCAACGACTCCGATCCCTCCGGAGGAGTGCTGGTCCTGCAATCGGTCCAGCTTCCGGAAAACACCACCGCATCGGTGAGCGTGATCGACCACAGCGTGCTGCGGATTACCGACGTCCTCGGGACGAAGGATCCCTTCACCTTCCAGTACACGATGTCCAACGGCCGGAAGTCCGCCACCGGCAGCGTTTCCGTGGTGCCGGTGCCGGCACCCGCCGTCGTCGAGGCGCCGCAGCCCAAACCGGACGAAGTGAACGTCCGCGTCAACGACGTCGTCACCATTCCGGTGCTGGCCAATGACACCCACCCGCAGGGTGAAAAACTGACCGTGGATCCGGTGCTGCCGCAGGCAGTGGCGGAAGCGGACGGCAAGAGCTTCGTCTCGGAGAACACCCTCCGGTTCATCGCCGGACCGCAGCCGAAGACGGTCCGGGCCATCTACAACGCCGTTGACCCGCAGGGCCAGAAGAGCGCCGCGGCCGTCACCATCCACATCCTGCCGTTGGAAGGTGCCGAGAACTCCCGGCCGCAGCCAAAGAACCTGACGGCGAGAGTGGTGGCAGCCGGCTCGGTCCGCATCCCGGTGGAACTGGACGGCATCGATCCCGACGGCGACTCGGTCCAGCTCACCGGCATCGACAGCACCCCCAACATGGGCACCGCCACCGTCGGCAGCAACTTCATCGACTTCACCGCGGCGGGCGACGGCGCGGGCACGGACACCTTCCGCTACAAGGTGGTGGACCGGCAGGGCGCCGTCAATACCGGCACGGTCACCGTGGGCATCGCGCCGCGCGGCGACGCGAACCAGAAACCAACACCCGTTGACGACGACGTCCAGGTCCGTCCGGGACGCCAGATCGCAGTGGACGCCACCGGAAACGACACCGACCCCGACGGCGACCCCATCGGCATCGCGGGCGACGGCATCGAGGCGCCCGCGGAACTCCAGGCGACCGTGAGCAAGGCGAGCGGACGGATCATCCTGCAGGCTCCGGCCAGCGAGGGCACCGTCAACGTCCGTTACACGGTTGCCGATGACCGCGGCGCCTCGGCCCAGGCAACCATCCGGATGAAGGTCCGGAACGACGTGCCGCTGCAGGCACCGATCGCCAGGGATGACCGCGTGACCTCCGCCCAGACGATGGGCAAGACCGCCGTCGACGTTCCCGTGCTGAAAAACGACGAGGATCCTGACGGGGTGGGGGAGAACCTCAAGATCGCCACGGACGCCACCACCGCCCGGCCAGGCGCCGACGGCAACATGATCGTGGAACTAACGGAGCAGCCCCAGCTGATCCCGTACAGCGTCGAGGATGTGGACGGCCAGAAGTCGACCGCCATCATCTGGGTGCCCGGCGTCGGCCAGCAGGTGCCCACGCTGGCCAAGGACGAGGTCCTTGAGGTTATTGCCGGACAGTCGGTAGCTGTGGACCTGAAGGAATGGGTGAAGGTCCGCGACGGCCGTTCGCCGCGCCTTACCCAGACCGACCGGATCAAGCTGATCGGCGCCGACGGCGGTGACCCCGTGGCCGGAAACGGCACGGCGATCAACTACACGGCCGGCCGGGACTACGTGGGCCCCGGCTCCATCAGCTTCGAAGTCACCGACGGCTCCGGCCCGGACGACGCGGACGGCCTGAAATCGACCCTGAGCATCCGGACCAAGGTGCTGCCGGACCCCAACCGGAACAATCCGCCAACTCTGCTGGGAAGCGCGGTGGACGTTCCCAAGGGTGAATCTGCGGACACCGACCTGGGCCGGCTGACCGCGGACCCGGACCGGGACGATGTGGACAACATGAAGTACGAACTGGTGGGGGACAGCCCGACCGGCTTCAACGCCCGCATCGACGGGAAGACCCTGAAGACGTCGGTCGACGGCTCAACGGCCACCGGCACGTCCGGAGCGGTCCAGGTCAAGGCGAAGGATCCACGGGGGCTGGAAACCACCGCGACATTCCAGCTCGCCGTCACCGCGTCCAACCGCCCCAAGCCGGTGGCCAGTGACGATATCGAGCCCAACGCGGCCGCCGGCAAGACGGTGTCCGTGGATGTCCTCGCCAACGACGCCAACCCGTTCCCGGAAACACCGCTGAAGATTATTCAGGCCAGCACGGAGACAGGCAGCGGCAACGTGGAAGTCTCCGGCGGCGACCTCAACATCACTTCTGCCGCCGGTTTCACAGGAACGCTGGTTGTGGCCTACACGGTAGAAGACAAGACGGGGGAGACGTCCCGGCACGCCACGGCGAGGGTCCGGCTGACGGTGAAGGACAAGCCGCTGGCACCCGCCACGCCGCAGGCCCAAAGCGTCGGTGACCAGACGGCCCTGCTGAACTGGACTGCACCGGCGGACCGCGGGTCACCCATTACCAAGTACACGGTGTACGGCGAGGGCGGCTACCAGCAGGACTGCCCGGCCAACTCCTGCACCCTGAACAGCCTGGTCAACAACACCAAGTACCATTTCCAGGTCACGGCCACGAACGAGTTCGGCGAATCGGACAGGTCTCCGGTTTCCGGCGAGGTCCGCCCGGACGTCAAGCCCGACACTCCTGTTGCCCCGGCGCTGAAGTTCGGCGACAAGCAACTCACCGTTGCCTGGTCCGCGCCGGCCAGCAAGGGCTCGCCGGTCAAGTCCTATGACCTGGAGATCTCCCCGGCACCCGCCGGGCAGAACGCCCAGATCCAGAACCTGACGTCCCTCAGCTACGTCTGGAAGGGCCTGCAGAACGGCGTGGCCTACAAGGTCCGGGTCCTGGCGCGCAACGATGCCAAAGAACCGTCCGAGTGGAGCGCCTATTCCGCGGCGGAAACGCCGGCCGGAGTGCCGGTGACCCCGGCTGCGCCAAGCGTCTCCGGGGCCGGATCGGTGGGCAACCAGAGCCAGCTGCAGGTCAGCTGGAAGGCCCCGAACAACAACGGTGACGCCATCTCGGCCTACACGCTGACCACCTACCTCGGCGGTGCCGCCGTGGCCACCCAGCAGGTGACGGCCGGAACATCGCAGAACGTGACCGTCAGCAACTCTGAATCGAACTACACGTTCACGGTGTCGGCCACCAACAAGGCCGGCACCAGCGGCACCAGTGCGCAGTCGGCCCCCATCCGGGCTGCCGGAAAGCCGGGTTCGGTCAACAGCGGCACGGTGGCGGAAACCGGCGTCAGCGGCCAGCTGAAGGTGACGTTCACCGAACTGACTGCAGCCCAGCGCAACGGCTCCACGGCCGATGAGATTCGTTACAGCTACAGCGCCTCCAGCGGCCAGAAGGGCGCCATCAACCCCGGCGGCGGGAACATCAACGGGCTTCCCAACGGAACCAACGTGACCATCAACATCATCGCGACATCCATCAAGAACAACACCGCCGGCGATGCCAAGGCCATCGGCACGGCCAGCCCCTACGGTCCGCCGAACGCCCCGAACGTCAGTGGTGGGACTTCGGCGAAGGGCGATGGCCAAGTGCACTGGACCTGGAACAACCCGCTCACCAACGGCCGGCCGCTGGACCACTACCAGGTCAGAGTTGACAGCGGCGGCTGGCAGAACGTGGGCAAGGCCAACAACTTCGACGCCGCTGGCGGCGGCTGGAGCAACACTAGGACCCTGGAGGTACGTGCGGTGACCGTGGTGACCGGCCCGATAGGTTCTGCCAGGGCAACCTCCGGCGCAGATCCCGCTCCGCCGCCCGCGGTCTCCGAGATTCGGGCACACAACAGCACCTGCCCGGGTAAACCAAATCAGCCTGACTCATACAACCCGAGCGGTCCCTCGTGTGGTGTCGGCTGGGTGGAAAATTCGTGGGGCTGGCTGAAGGTTGACTGCACCAAGGAAATCTATGGCAACGGCACCGACTGGTACCGCCTGACGGAATCCGCGAAGAGCGGCTGGTACGTAAAGTCCACAACCGTGGACTTGAGGGGACCAAGGCCCGGCGGATGCTAACCCGCAAAACTGAAACAAATAGACTAATCGCTGGACGAAGCGGGCAGCGGCCCGAAGTTTCACCCGAACCCGGAAGAGGATTCACCCATGACTATGACAACTGAGCAGGCCGCCTGGTTTGCAGGAACATTCGAGAAGCTCGTTGCCAATGTAGGGCAGGCCGTGCTTGGCAAGGCCCACGTCATCCGCCTGACCTTCACGGCCATGCTGGCCGAAGGGCACGTCCTCTTCGAGGATGCGCCCGGAACCGGCAAGACCTCCCTGGCACGCGCCCTGGCCGCTACCGTGCAGGGGTCCAACAACCGCATCCAGTTCACTCCGGACCTGCTGCCCTCCGACGTCACGGGCGTAACAATCTACGACCAGAAGACGCAGAAGTTCGAGTTCCATAAGGGTCCCATCTTCAACAACATCGTGCTGGCCGACGAAATCAACCGGGCCTCGCCCAAGACGCAGTCCGCCCTCCTTGAAGTCATGGAGGAATCGCGGGTCACTGTCGACGGCACCACGTACGAAGCAGGCCGCCCCTTCATGGTGATGGCCACGCAGAACCCGATCGAGCAGGCCGGCACCTACCGCCTCCCCGAAGCCCAGCTGGACCGCTTCCTGATCAAGACCTCCATCGGCTACCCGGACCACGCATCCACTGTGAAGCTGCTCGGCGGCGCCAACCTCAAGGACCGGTCCAAGGAGATCACCGCCGTCATCACCACTCAGGCAATCGGCGACATGGCTGACCTGGCCGCAACCACCCACGTGGACACCGCTGTCCTGGAATACATCTCGCGGCTTTGCGAGGAAACCCGCAGCGCGCCCGAGACCCGGCTCGGTGTCTCTGTCCGCGGTGCCCTGGCCATGGTCCGTGCCGCCAAGGTCTGGGCGGCAAGCCAAGGCCGCAACTTCGTTCTTCCGGATGACGTGAAGGACCTGGCCAGCGTGGTCTGGACCCACCGCTTTGTGATGGACCCGGAAGCAGAATTCTCCGGCGCCACCGCCGAAGCGGTGCTGGCCCGCGTCCTGACCGAGGTCGCTGCCCCGCAGCAGCGCGCCGGCGTCTAAGCGGTGCCCGCTCACCATTCCGGCAAGACCCACGCGCGAACAAAGGCACAGATATGTCCAGCAGCACTCCGTTGACCCGGCTTGCTGAACGCCTGAAGAGGCCGTTTTCCGGTGAAGGGGCGGCGTCCCGCCTGCGCCCGGCCGCCATGTGGTCCGAAGCCGTCAGCACGGCAGGCCTTGCACTGGCACCCGCCCGGTCCAAAGTCCGCTGGGTCTGGCTTAAGTACGCCTGGCCGGTGCTCTCGGTGGTCAGTGTCCTGGGCTGGTCCGTCCTGGCCGCGTCCATCCTGCTTTGGAGCGTCGGCCAGGCCTATGGCTGGCAGGAGGCGAAGGCCGCCGCCGTGGCAGCCTTCGTCCTGTTCGTCCTCGCCGTCGGCTTCATTTTGGGCCGCTCCTCTTATGGCGTGGTGCTGGACCTCGCCAGGACCAGGGTTGCAGTGGGGGACAGCGCCGTCGGCAGCATCGCGGTGTCCAACACCTCCACGCGTCCCCTCCTGCCGGCAGCGCTTGAGCTCCCCGTGGGAGCCGCGACCGCCGTCTTCCACCTGCCGCGGATGAAACCGCAGCAGGTCCACGAGGACCTGTTCACGATTCCCACCGCCCGGCGGGCGGTAATTATGGTGGGTCCGGTGCGGTCGGTCCGCGCCGACCCCCTGCACCTGTTGCGCCGCCAAGTGTTGTGGACTGAGCCGGAGGACCTCTACGTACATCCGCGGACCGTTGCCCTGGCCGGTTCCGCCGCCGGTTTCATCCGGGACCTTGAAGGCATGCCCACCACGGACCTGTCCAGCGCTGACGTGTCGTTCCACGCCCTCCGCGACTACGTGCCCGGTGACGACCGCCGCCACATCCACTGGAAAACCACAGCGCGGACCAACAAGCTCATGGTGCGGCAGTTCGAAGAGACACGCCGCGCCCACCTTGCCATCTCGCTCTCCATCAACACGGACGAGTACGAGACCGAGCATGAATTCGAGTTGGCCATATCCGCTGCCGCGTCCATCGGCCGCCAGGCAATCCGCGAGCAGCGCGAACTCGATGTCCTCACCCAGAAGGGCCCCCTCCGCTGCGAGACCGGCCGGAACATGCTGGACGATATGACCCGGATCGTGGGTGCACCGCTGCGGAAGACCGCTGTTGACCTGGCCCGGTCGCTGGCGGACACCATTCCGAATGCTTCGGTGGTCTTCTTCGTTGTGGGCAGCCGGGTTACCCCCGCCCAGCTCCGCTCGGCGGCCGCCTCGGTAGCGCCGGGAGTGCGCAGCCTCGCCGTCCGCATACAGGCGGGGGCAGCACCGGCCCGCGCCAACATCGCGGACCTGACAGTCCTGACGCTCGGGGACCTGTCCGACCTCGCCATCATCCTCAGAAAGGCGGCTGCATGAGCTCCGCACCCGCTTTCCGGCCACGCAGGCATCCCGCGCAGCCGCAGCCGTCCGTCTTCAGCGACGGCCAGCCGGCCTGGCACTTTGCGCTCGACGCCGGTGCCCTGGTTGTCCTGCTGGGGCTCGGCGTCCTCGGGTTCAGCCTCAGCTTCGGCGGCGACCCGTATTATCTGATCGCCGGATTCGGCGGCATCCTGCTCGGCCTGGGCACTGCCGCGGCCAACGCCCACTTCAGGCTCGGGACGCTGATCACCGCGGCCGCCACGCTCGGCTCGTACCTGGTTCTGGGCACCCTGCTTGCCGTGCCGGATGCCGCCATCGCCGGTTTTGTGCCCACGCTGGAGTCGCTGCGGACCCTCCTGCTGGGCGTCGTCTTCTCCTGGAAGGACATGCTCACTGTCGGTGTCCCGGTGGGAACCGCCGGCGGGATGCTCATTGTCCCGTTCCTCAGCGCACTCATCACGGCGCTGGCCGCAGGGCTGATGACGTGGCGGCTGAAGAGCCCGTACTGGCCGCTCCTGCCCGTCCTGGTGCTCTTCGTTACCGGTATCGCGTTCAGCACCAACGCCGGTTTCCTCAACGTGGAGCGCGGCATCTCCCTGACGGTGGTGGCCGTGGCCTGGGCCACCTTCCGCCGGGACGCGCACCGACGCCGCGACACCCGCAAAGTGTCCGTCAACCGGCCGGAGTCGGACGCGGCCACCGCGCGCCGCGCCAAGGTCCGCCGGCTGGGATCCGCCGCCGGGGTCATCGCTGCCTGCGTTGCCATTACGGCCGTGGCGTCGCCGCTGGTCACCGCCAGCGACGACAGGACGGTCCTCCGCAACACGATCGTCCCCCCGTTTGACCCGAAGGACTACATCACCCCGCTGGCGAGCTTCCGCAACTTCGTCAAGGACAAGAAGGACGACAACCTTTTCGTCGTCAAGGGCCTTCCCCGGGACGGACGGGTCAGGCTTGCGGCGCTGGACGCCTTCAACGGCACCAACTACAACATGGACCCGGACAGCTCAGGAAACTTCAGCAAGGTGGGGGATGCCAAGTCCCTCAACACGCTTGCTGACTCCGACGGCATAGTCCCCAGCAACGACTACACGCTGGACATCACCATCGAGGACTACCAGGGGTACTTCCTGCCCGGTGGCCGCCGTACCACCGGAATCAGTTTCACCGGCGACTCTTCCAGTGCTGCGTCGGGGCTGTACTTCAACTCCGGGACGGACACCGCGGTCACCACCAAGGGCCTCGCGAAGGGCGATGCGTACAGCGTCCAGGTATCCGACCCCGCAAAGCTTGAGCATGGCCAGCTGACGCAGTACGACTTCGCCAAAGTGGCGCTCCCGGACGCTTCGGAAGTGCCGCCCGTGGTAGGTTCACAGGCCAACGATTTGTCGGCCGATGCTCCCACGGCGATCGACCGGGTCCGGCAGATCGAGGCCCATTTCCAGAAGAAGGGGGCCTTCAGCAACGGACTGATCGACGACGGTCAACTGCCAAGCGTGTCCGGGCACGGTTCAGCGCGCATCCGCAGCCTCCTGACCGCCAAGCAGATGCTGGGCGACGATGAGCAGTACGCCGTGGCGATGTCCCTGATGCTCCGGCACCTGGGTATTCCGTCACGGGTGGTGATGGGCTTCTACCCGGATCCGAAGAGCCCGGAAAACGGCGCCGGAGAAGTGAAAATCACCGGCAAGGACGTCCACGCCTGGGTGGAGGTCGCCTTTGACCGTGTCGGCTGGGTGTCCTTCGACCCCACACCGCCCAAGGACAACGTCCCGATCCCGCCGGACCCGGAGAACAAGTCCAAGCCCAAGCCCCAGGTCCTGCAGCCGCCGCCTCCGCCGCAGGAACCGGCCGACCTTCCCCCGGACTCTTCCCCGGACGCGCTTGACGCTGACCAGAAGAAGAACAACCCGTGGCTGTTCTGGGGACCCATCCTCACCGCAATCGGTATTGCCCTGATCCCCATCGGGATCCTGGCGTTGCCGCTGCTGCTCATCGCGCTGCTCAAGAGCAGGCGCCGCAAGGCCCGGTTCTCCGACGGGCACCCGGCCGAACGGGTTGGTGGCGGCTGGAACGAAGTAGTCAGCCTCGCAACGGACATGGGCGCCGCAGTGGACGCCCGGGCAACGCGCCGGGAGTCCGCCGTCGTCCTTGGCGAGGCATTCCCGGGAACGGTGGGCACCACCACGCTGCTGGCGCACCGTGCCGATGCCTCCATTTTCGGGGCCGGGCAGCCCAGCGAAGCGGACGTTCAGGAGTACTGGACGATCGTGGACGGCTCGCTCAGGGAAATGACCGCCACCGTGGGTTTCTGGGGTCGGCAAGCTGCCCGTTTCTCGCCGCGTTCCCTCCTGTCGGACGGCAGGACCGCACTCAAACTGAGGGGACTCCGGCCTGTCCGGCCGGCGAAAACGGACCCCGCGGGTAGGGTGAATGGCGGTCCGGCACCGTTGGGCCAGCCACCGTCGGGCCCGGCCGCGTCCGGGACGGACGACGAACAGACCGTGCTGCGGCGCGATTTGAGAGAGAACCGCAACGAACCATGATGCACGACGCCGAGCGCTGCCAGCGCTGCCAGCAACTGATACGTCCCGGAGCGACGTTCTGCCCGGCCTGTGGTGCCCCTCTGACCAACAGGGCCGCCCGTAACGTCCGGAACATCGACCACTCGCAGCGGGAGCTGATGGAGCGGGCCGCCGCGCATGGCGGCCCGATTCCCGGTAGTATCCCCGTAGCACAGGCGGGGGCGGACGCCGCCGGACCGGGCGCCTTCGGGCAAGCAGTCCACGGTCGGGGGATCCAGGTACAGGGAGCCCACGCACAAGGCGCCGACGTACAAGGGGGAGGTACCGGAATGGGTGGCAAGCTGGACTTGGTTCCCGCGGCGGCCGGCAGACGCCTTGGCGCCGCCGTGCTCGACTGGGTGGGTCCGGCCGCGTTGCTGGTGGTGATGCTGACCATCGGGTTCACCACGGTCACCCGCACCCAGAGCGGCGGCTTCATCGTTTATGACACGGCGATGCTGGTGCTTCTGGGCGGCATCGCCGTTGGCGTCACGGTGGTCTACATGCTGGTGCAGCTCGGGATCGAAGGCCGCTCCGGCAACACCATCGGCAACCGGCTCATGGGCATCCGCAGCACGGACCAGGACGGCTACGCCCCGGGCGGCGGAGCCGTGTTCCTGCGGGGCCTCATCACCGGGGCAGGCCTCCTCCTGACCGTGGTCGCAGCGGTGCTCGTGGTGGTCTTCAAGTGGTTCGAAGCCGCCCTGTGGATCCTTGCGCCCCTGGGCCTGCTCGGCATCGCCTGGGCATTCGCGGTAGTGGCTTCCAACTCCTGGGACAGGAACGGCAAGCTCAAAGGCTGGCACGACACTGCGGCCAAGACCCTCGTGTTCGACGTCAACGCCGGCCGCAACCCCATCACAACGGGGGGAATCCAGGGCCCGTACAGCTTCGCCCCGCTGGACCTCCCTCCCGTGCAACAGGTTTCCTCACCGATTGCGGGCGCGGCCAGCAGGCCGGCCCAAGGAATGCCGGCGCAAGCACCCGCGCAAGCACCCGCGAGTGGCCAGGTCATCAACCCCCAGGGCGCGCCGGTGCAGGGCGTCAACGCTCCTGTGGCACTTCCGCCGGCTCCCCTGAACCCGAACCAGTGGCAGCCTCCGGCAGCGCCCCAGCCGTGGGCCGGCCCTGCCGCCGCTGCGCCTGTTCCACCGGCGGCGCCTGCCGGACCCGCCCCGGTCCAGACCAGGCCGCTGCCGGACCTGGACGTCCAGGGCCCGGCTGCGCAGCCACTGCCGGCCCAGGATCTGACTGCGCGGGCACCGACAATGCAGGACCCGACAGCGCAGGACCCGACCATGCAGGCACCAGCGGCTCCGGCACCGGCCGTTCCGGCGTGGGCTTTCCACCCGGACGACGACCACGACCGGACCCAGATGCGCGGGCAAACCGTGCCGGCCCCGGTGGCTGTGCTGCGGATCAGGCTGGACGACGGCCGCGACTTCCAGCTTGACCGATCCGTCCTCATCGGGCGGAATCCGAGCGGCCTTCGGGGCGAACAGATCTCGCAGCTGCTCGCCGTCGCCGACCCCGGCCGTTCCATCTCCAAGACCCACCTGCACCTGCTCGAGGACAACGGCGGCGTCTGGGTTACCGACCGCAACTCCACCAACGGCAGCGCCGTCACCACTCCGGACGGCATCCGCACTGCTTTGCAGGCCGGGGAACCCGCCTTTGTACGCCCAGGGTCCACCGTGCATTTCGGTGACCGCACCTTCCACCTAGGACAGGCATGAATTCCCAGCCGGCAGCCGCCACCTCTGACACGGGCCGGGAGCCCGGACTCCAATTGAGCTGCGGCTACGGCACCGACCGTGGCCTGCGCCGGGAACTCAATGAGGATTCGTTCATCGCCTCGGATCCGGTGTTCGCCGTCGCGGACGGCATGGGAGGCCACGAAGCGGGCGAGATCGCCAGCGGAATCTGTGTCCGGACACTCGCCGGCATGCCGCAGCTGGCCACGGGGGAGCGGACGGCCACGGCCGCCGTCGTACAGCAATACCTGGTTAGTGCCGATGAACGCATCCGCACTGCAACAGGCTCGCGTGCCGGCACCACGCTCTCCGGTGTTGTGGTCGTGGAACAAATGGGGGTCCCGTACTGGCTGGTCATGAACATCGGCGACTCCCGGACCTACCGGTTGAGCCAGGGCGAATTCGTGCAGGTCAGCGTTGACCATTCCGAAGTGCAGGAACTTGTCGACGCGGGCGAAATCACCAAGGAGCAGGCGGCAGTCCATCCCCGCAGGCACGTCGTGACCCGCGCCCTGGGGACCGGCGGCGAGACAGAAGCCGACTACTGGCTGCTGCCCGTCGAGGAAGGGGACCGCATTATGGTCTGCTCGGACGGCCTGAACGCCGAGCTCACCGACGACCACATGTTCCGCATCCTGAGCACGGTGGGCCACCCCCAGGACGCCGTGGACGCCCTCATCCAGGCGGCGCTCCGCAGCGGCGGCCGTGACAACGTCACCGTGATCGTCGTGGATGCCAGGAATGTCATGAACGACGCCGGAACGGACACCGCGCCCCGCCCGGCGGTCGAAGACGAGGACACATTGCCGCGCACCGAAGTGCTCGACAGCGCCGCGGTGGACACGGAGGAACTTCCCGAGGTTCCCGGTTCCGCGCACCCTGCCGATGCGCCGGGCCCTGCGGACCAGGCTTCGGCCGGGGACGCTCCGGATGCCGTAAACGAAAACGAGGACCGCCACGATGGTCTCAAGTAGCTACACCCCGGGAACCTGGCTTGGGGTGGTCCGGTCCGGAACCGCTGTGCTGCTGGCGCCCGCGACGCCGCCTGCGCTTGTGGACTCGCTCTGGGAGTTGCTGGCCCGCGAGCCTGAAGTCCACGAAGTATTGCACGCGGTAACCAGTGCCTCCTCCGGTTCGCTGGCACGGATTCCGTGGTTCGGCATCGTGGAGTTCCGGGATTCCCTCCGGGTGTTCCTTCGCGGTGACATTGAGCTGACAGCCCAGCTTGCCGCAGGACCGGTGGAGCTGAACGGCAGCGACGTGACCACCTGGACCGAGCGCAGGCTCAGCGCACCGGAATCGTATAAGGTCTCGGTTCCCGGCGATGCGGCCGGGGCAGCCGAACTCCCGCTGGGGGATGGCGTTGTGCTGTTGCAGAGCCTTACGGTGGGACGCGTCGCCGCGGCCCTGGCGCCGATGCCGGAGACGCCGGAAATGTCCGGAACGGAAGCGGGCGGGCCGGCGGAAGTCCCACTCGCTGAAGTTCCCGTCGCGGAAGTCCCGATAGCGGAAGTACCGGTGGAACCTGTGCACGTCCCGGAACCCGTTCGCGAAGTGCCTGCCGAACATGGTGCGTCCGCCGAAACCGTGATGGGTCTTCCCGATGACGACCTCGAGTACACGAACGACGGAATGGCCGGCCTGCCGGAAGACGCCGGCACGGAAGACGCCGGCACGGACGACGCTGGCATGGAAAACGCAGGCATGGAAAACGCAGGCATGGAAGACGCAGCCGCGGAAGTTGCCGACGCCGCCTCCGGAATGGAGGCTCCGGACGCGGTTCCCGCGAACGAGCTGACGGGAAGTTACGACCATCTGTGGGACAAGACCGTCATGCGACGCATTGAGGACGCCGCGGTGCGGGATGAGCCCGAGGAGGAGCCGGGGGACCAGCCCGGTGTGGAACCGGCCGGCCCGGAGGAACCTGCCGACGGGCACGGCGATCAGCAGGAGGCAGCAGCGCAGGAACCGTCGCAAGTCGACGCCCAGCCGTCCTTTCGTGCACAGCTGCCCGTGCCCGCACACCCAGGCATGCCTGCTGCGCCACTGATCCCCTCCCAGCAGGGCGGGCTGATCGACTCTGTCCCGTGGAACACCGGCGGCGACATGCCGGCCCGGCCGGCCGGACCGCCGTCGTTCGTTCCGGAGTCGTTCGTTCCGCCGTCGTCAGGCGAAACGCCGGTCTGGCAAAGCCCGTCAGCGGTGCCCGCGCCGGAAGGCGACCACGACGGCGAAACGATCATGAAAAGCGACCTCGGGCTCGGAACCGCCCCGCAGGTGCCGGCCCCTGCCGCTGGAAGCGGCCCGGCCACCGGCCCCATGGTCCTTGCCCGTGTCTGCGCGCAGGGCCACGCGAACCCGCCGACGCACGCGCAGTGCACCGGCTGCGGCCTGGCCTTGGCTTCCGACGCCGTGCAGGTGCGGCGCCCACGGCTGGGGCGCGTTCGGGTGTCCACCGGTGAACTGATCGACCTGGACCAGTCGCTGGTGATCGGCCGCCAGCCTTCGGTGTCCCGGGTCCAGGGCGGCGGCATGCCGCGGCTCGTCCAGGTGGCAAGCCCCAGCGGCGACATTTCCCGGTCACATGTTGAAGTGCGCCTTGAAGGCTGGCACGTGATGCTGTGCGACCTCAAGGCCACCAACGGCACCGTCCTGGTCCGGGAAGGCCAGCCGCCCAGGCGTCTTGCCCAGAACGAGATGGCCATCCTTCTAGACGGCGATATTGCAGAACTCGGCGACGATGTGTCGCTGCGGTTCGAGGAGATTCTATGAGTTCCAAGCGGCCCGTAGCCCCGCCGCCGCCCATTCCCGGCTTCACGTATATCAGCCTGCTTGGTTCGGGCGGGTTCTCCGACGTCTATCTGTACGAACAGGACCGGCCTCGGCGCAAGGTTGCCGTCAAGGTGCTCCTGTCCGACCTGAAGACCGAGGGTGCCCGGCGCCGCTTCGAATCCGAAGCGAACCTCATGGCCCAGCTGTCCTCGCACCCGTACATCGTTACCATCTTCGAAGCCGAAGTCACCAAGGACGGCCATTCCTACCTGGCCATGGAGTACTGCTCCCGGCCAAGCCTGGACGTCCGCTACCGCCGGCAGCGGTTCAGCGTGGATGAAGTCCTGGCGGTCGGGATCCAGGTGGCATCCGCCGTCGAGACCGCCCACCGGGCCGGCATTGCCCACCGGGACATCAAACCGGCCAACATCCTGGTCACCGACTACAACCGTCCGGCGCTGACGGACTTCGGCATCTCCGGCACCCTCGGCAGCGATGCGGACGAGGACGCCGGGATGTCGATTCCGTGGTCCCCGCCCGAACAGTTCCGGGACGGCCCCGTGGACGGCGTGATGGTGGACGTCTGGGCGCTCGGCGCCACGCTGTACACGCTTCTGGCCGGACGGTCACCGTTCGTCCTGCCGGGTGCCGACAATTCGCAGCGCGAACTGATTTCGCGGATCACCAACTCACCCGTGCCCCAGCTGGGGCGGGCGGACGTCCCCGAATCACTTGAGCTGGCGCTCTCGACGGCGATGGCCAAGTCGGCCGTCTCCCGGTACTCCTCGGCCCATGCCTTCGCCCTGGCATTGCAGCGCACGCAGGCGGAGCTCAACCTTTCAGTCACCCCCTTCGAGGTCCTGGAGGAGGCTCACGGCGACGACAGCCACCCGGACGACGGCTTCGAGGAAACCAGGGTGCGGAGCATCGCCTCCGTGGATCCGGACCAGACAGGACACGCCCCGACATTCCCGGCCAGGGCACGTCCTGTGTCCCCGTCCGGGTTTACGTCCGTCGTGCCATCGGCACCTCCGGCAGGTCCTGCCCCGGGGCCCGCCCCAACATCACCGGGGCCGGCCGTACGCCCGGATCAACACGATGACTGGGCGCAAGGCACCATGCTGCGGGGCAGCCTCGCCGCAGCCCCGCAGGCCGGCGCCGGGAATGATGTCACCGATGACGCGACAGTCCACCGGGGTTCCCCGGCGCAGCAGGGAGGCTGGCAGGGCGGTCCGGCGGGCCGGGACAACCGCAGCGACGCCGACATCGCCGCCACGGTCAACAGGCCGCAGCCGGCGCGTGAGGTAACTGCGGAGGCCTCCGTTGACCACCCCAAGCGGAACCTCTGGTTGTCAGTGGCGGGCGCTGCCGTGCTGGCCGTCGCCGTCGTCGTGGGCATTGTCCTGGCAAGTTCCGCCGCGCCGAAGCCGGTCCCCACCGAAGCGGTGAGCAAGCCACCCGCGGATCCGCTGGACAGCGGCACTGTTCCCGAAGTCGAGGGACTTGCCGCGGAGCGTGATGAACCGGATGGGAGATTCATCGTCTTCAGGTGGTCGAACCCGCAGCCCAAACAGGGCGACACCTACAAGTGGCGGACCAGGACGGCCCAATCCGAAGGCACCTATGAGACCACACTCGCTACGAACACCTTTGTTTCCGGGCTTAAACTGCCCGTCTGCGTCCAGGTCATCATCGTCCGCGCCGACGGTTCCGCTTCACCGGGAGGGCCAGACTCCATTGCTTGCCTTGACTCGTAACCGGCACATGAAACAAACACACAGCCGACTAAGGGGGCACGGAAAATGGGGGATCTAGCAGTAGATTTCTGTGGCGAATGGTACGAGCCGTCGGACGAGGACGTCTTCAGCATCGGACGCGAGGGCGACCTGGAAGTCGACGACAACCCGTACCTGCACCGGCGGTTCCTCCAGATTGCCCGGTACGACGGCATCTGGTGGCTCAGCAACGTAGGAAGCATGCTGTCCGCCACCATTGCGGACGGCACCGGCGGGATGCAGGCATGGCTTTCGCCCGGCGCCCGGATTCCGCTTGTTTTCAGCCACACCAACGTGATCTTCACCGCCGGCCCGACCACATATGAGTTTGCCGTCCACCTAAAGACTCCCTCCTTCCGGCAGGAGGCCCCCGGTGAGGAGAGCGGCGGGGACACGACCATCGGACCGGTTGTCTTCACCGATTCCCAAAAAGCGCTCATCGTTGCCCTCGCCGAGCCCATGCTTCGGCGCGACGGCACCGGCTTCAGCGCCATCCCGTCGTCGGCGGCCGCCGCCAAGACCCTGGGCTGGGCGCTGACCCGGTTCAACAGAAAGCTGGACAACGTGTGCGACAAACTGGACCGCGTCGGCGTAGCCGGGCTCCGCGGGGGAGTCGGGAAGCTGGCCACCAACCGGCGCGCGCGGCTGGTTGAACACGCCGTGACGTCGCACCTGGTGACGGCGGACGACCTGGACCTGATCGAGCAAATGAGGGGGGTCGACGAAGGGTGAAAATCCGACTGACACTGCGCCGGGATCCGGCCGAGGCCAAAGACCTCGCCGTAACCGTTGACGGCCTGGCAACCGTGGCGGACATCGCCACCCAGCTGTGGGCCGCAGATCCCGAGCGGCGCGGGACCGAGCCGCCGGAGAACCTCTCGCTCTGCATCGATGAGGCATTCGTGGCCGGCGGGATGCGCGGCAACATCCTCAATCGCGCGGACAACCTGCTGGAATCGGGGCTCCGGCCCGGGTCCATCGTCTCGCTGACACAGGTCAGCGAGCAGTTTGCCGCGCCCGGAGCCAGCCGCGGACCCGCCGCGGCGACACTCCGTATTTTGTCCGGGCCCGACGTCGGGCAGGAATTTTCGCTGCCGTCCGGCACCAGCTACATCGGCCGGGACCGCGACGTCGACATCCGGCTATCGGACCCCATGACGTCCAAGCGGCACGCCCGCATCACGGTGGGGGAAACCGTGGAAATCGTGGACACGAATTCCGCCAACGGGCTGATCATGGACGGGCTACCAGTCACCCGCGCAACCCTGAACTCCTCGGACACAGTGACGCTTGGCGACACGACCGTTTCCGTTGTGGGGCTTGGCCACCATGGGGGTGCGCCGACGTCGCCGTTGGTGGACTTCAACCGTTCGCCCCGCGTCGTGCCGCGCTTCGCCCCACCCAAGCGCGTGCTCCCGGCCGGACCCAAACGCCAGGACCACCACCCGTTCCCTTACATCATGCTGATCGCGCCGCTCATGATGGGCGCTATTTTGTTTGCCGTCACGGGCAACGTGCTGTCGGTGCTGTTCATGATGATGATGCCGCTGTTCATCATCGGCCACTACGTGGACCATAAGATGCAAAGCAAGCGGGAACGCAAGGAGCAGCTGAAGCAGTTCCGCGAAGCGATGGCAGTGTTCCGCAAGGACATCACGGAACTTCAGCACATCGAGCGCTCCGTGCGCCTCCAGGAGGCTCCCTCCGTCAGCGACACGGTGGATTCCATCTACAAGCTGGGACCCCTGCTCTGGACGCACCGGCCCGAGCACAAGGGGTTCCTGGGCCTGCGCTTCGGGCTGGGTACGGCGCCGTCGCGCATTTCGTTTGAGGAGCCCGGCAACAACGAAACCGAAGCCGAGTACATGCAGGAAATCCAGGCCTGCCTCAAACAGTTCCAGGACATTGAAGGTGTTCCCATCGTGTCCCAGCTCCGCTCCTCCGGCGCCTTCGGGCTCGCAGGCGGCCGCGGCCTCGTGGACGATGTGGCGCGCGGGATGGTGCTGCAGACCGTGGGGCTGCATTCCCCGGCCGAAGTGGTGGTAACGGCAATCACCTCCGCCCAGTCCAGGGAGCGCTGGAACTGGCTTCAGTGGCTGCCCCACGTCGGCTCGGGGCACAGCCCGCTCAGCGGCGACCACCTCGCGGCCGGCCCTGCCGGCGGGTCCTCGCTGCTCGCCCGGCTGGAGGACCTCGTTGACCAGCGCGAAGCGGGCGCGCAGTCGCCGCGTCCCGCGCCTCGGCCAGGCGTCGACAGCGAGAACGGCGACATCCCCGCCCCCGTCCTGCCGTCCGTGCTGGTGATCGTCGAAGACGATGCTCCGGTTGACCGCGGCCGGCTGACACGGCTCGTGGAACGCGGGCCGGATTCCGGCGTCCACGTCATGTGGGTGGCAACCAGCGTCCAGTCGCTTCCTGCCGCGTGCCGCGACTTCATGGTGGTCGACGGCGACCATGGAACCACCACCGGGCAGGTCCGGCTGGGCCGCCACACCTACCCGGTCAGCTGCGAAAGCCTCGACGCCGAACTGGCCACCCAGCTGGCCCGGATGCTGTCCCCGGTGGTGGATGTGGGCAAGCCCGTTGACGACGACTCCGACCTGCCCCGCGCTGTGTCCTACGTGAGCCTGATCGGCAAGGACTTCATGGACAACCCCCAGGCGGTGGCGGACCGCTGGAAAGAGAACAACACGGTCCGGGCCACCGCCGTCGCCAACCGCAAGGACAACGGCACGCTCCGTGCCCTGGTGGGATCCAAGGGCGTCGAACCGCTGTACCTCGACCTGAAGAACGAGGGCCCGCACGCACTCGTGGGTGGCACCACGGGCGCCGGAAAATCCGAATTCCTCCAGTCCTGGGTCATGGGCATGGCGGCCGCGTACAGCCCGGACCGGGTGAGCTTCCTGTTCGTGGACTACAAGGGCGGTGCCGCCTTCGCCGACTGCCTGCACCTGCCTCACACCGTGGGCCTGGTAACCGATCTCTCGCAGCACCTGGTGCGCCGTGCCCTGACCTCCCTCCGGGCCGAACTGCACTACCGGGAGCACCTGCTCAACCGGAAGAAAGCCAAGGACCTCCTGGGCCTCCAGCGCGAGGCGGATCCCGAGGCTCCGCCGTACCTCATCATCATCGTGGACGAGTTCGCGGCCCTCGCCACCGAAGTCCCCGAGTTCGTGGACGGTGTGGTGGATGTGGCAGCCCGCGGCCGGTCCCTGGGCCTCCACCTGATCCTCGCCACCCAGCGGCCCGCCGGCGTCATCAAGGACAGCCTGCGCGCCAACACCAACCTGCGGGTGGCGCTCCGCATGGCCGACGAGGAGGATGCCACGGACATTCTCGGCGTCCCCACCGCGGCCTACTTCGACCCCTCGATCCCGGGCCGCGGTGCCGCGAAGACCGGCCCCGGCCGGATCCAGGGCTTCCAGACCGGCTACGCCGGCGGCTGGACCACGGAAAAACCGCAGGCCCCCCAGATGGACATCGTGGAAATGGCCTTCGGATCGGGGCCCAGCTGGGCCGCTCCCGCGCCTGAGAAGCCTGTGCGTGAGGAACCTGCCGGCCCCAACGACATTGCGCGGATGACGGCCAACATCATCAAGGCGGCCGAGGTGCTTTCCATCGCGCCGCCACGTAAACCGTGGCTCAACGAGCTGGCCAAGACCTACGATTTCTCCAAGCTGCCCAACCCCAGGACGGACGAACGCCTCCTCCTGGGTGTTGCCGACGACCCCGCCCACCAAGACCAGCCCACCGTCTTCTACGAGCCGGACAAAGACGGCAACATGGCCATTTACGGAACGGGTGGATCGGGCAAGTCAGCCGCCCTGCGGGGCATCGCCATCGCCGCGGCAATCACTCCGCGGGGAGGCCCTGTTCACGTCTACGGCATCGACTGCGGTTCCTCCGGACTGAAGATGCTCGACGGCCTGCCGCACGTGGGCGAGATCATCAACGGCGACGACGTCGAACGTGTCGGAAGGCTGCTCCGGTGGCTGCGCGACGTGGCCGACGACCGCGCCGCCCGCTATTCCGAAGTCCGCGCCTCCACCATTGTGGAATACCGGAAGTTGGCCAACGACCCGGAAGAGAAGCGAATCTTCATCCTGGTGGACGGCATGTCCAGCTTCCGCGAAGCCTACGAATACAGCCGGCTGTCCGCGCTGTGGGACATTTTCCTGCAGCTGGCCACGGACGGCCGGCCGTTGGGCATCCACCTCGTTGTCAGTGCCGACCGGACCAACTCCGTGCCGACCTCCCTGCTGGCGTCCATCCAGCGGCGCCTGGTCCTGCGGCTCTCGTCCGAAGATGATTACATTTCGCTCGATGTACCGAAGGACGTCCTGAGCCAGTCGTCACCCCCGGGCCGCGGCCTGCTCGGAGCCCATGAGGTCCAGCTTGCCGTGCTCGGCGGCGACTCGAACCTGGCACTGCAGGCGCGCGAGGTGCACAAGCTCAGCGAGGCCATGCTGCGCCAAGGCGTGGAGAAGGCGCCGCAGATCGAACGCCTGCCCGAACAGGTTGACCTGGACATCCTTCCGGCCGGCAGCCAGGACCTTCCGGTCATCGGTGTGGACG
This sequence comes from Arthrobacter sp. ISL-69, assembly GCF_018613775.1. Taxonomy (NCBI): domain Bacteria; kingdom Bacillati; phylum Actinomycetota; class Actinomycetes; order Micrococcales; family Micrococcaceae; genus Arthrobacter; species Arthrobacter sp. ISL-69. The sequence goes on along the minus strand of NZ_JAGGPO010000017.1, from coordinate 216,118 downwards.
ACGAAACGCTCCAGCCGGCCGAGATCATGGCCAAGGGCCCGCTGCTCGTTGCCGGTCCGCCAGGGGCTGGCCGGACAGTTGCACTGGTCACCATGGCCTACGCCCTGCGCCGGTCCAACCCCGGCGCCGAACTGATCTACATCGGCTCCCGCCGGTCCGCCGTGGCGTCGCTGAAGGTATGGAACCGGTCACTCGTGGGCTCTGATGACGTCGAAGAAGCCATTGACGGACTGGTGGACTACTCCGCGGAGAACCCCGGCAGGCTTGCCATCTTCATCGAGGGTCTCACCGAGTTCACGGACACCGGCGCCGAGTCCGGCATCGAGCGGCTTGTCACCACGTCCATCAAGTCCGATCAGTGGGTGGTGGGAGAGTCTGAAACCTCTACCTGGTCCTCCGCCTGGTCCTTGTCGCAGCCGTTCAAATCCGGCCGGCGGGGACTGCTGATCAATCCCGGCGACATCGAAGGCGACAGCCTACTCAACACCTCACTGGGCAAGATCAGTTCAGACTTCATTCCGGGACGCGGTTACATTGTGGGCCGGGGCAAGGTCCGCAAGCTGCAAATCGCGCTGCCCCCTGAGAACCGCAACCAGACCGAACCGGACCTGGGCCGTGTGGGAGCGGCACGGTGAGTGGTGCATGGGGAGCGGTGCCCATCGACGGTGGGTTGGGCCGCGGGATAGGTTCTAGGTAATGGATCTTCCGGATGAGCCGGGGGCCGCTGGGGAGCCGATCGGATCGGGTCCGTTGACTAAAGGAGATAACTAATGGCTATGTGGGGCGCAGACATTGCTCAGCTCAAGGCACTTGGAACCAAGCTTCAGGCTGGTTCGTCCGAGATTGAGAAGCAGAAGTCGCAGCTGTCGAAGGCTCTTGACGGCACTGACTGGAAGGGCCCGGACGCGGACAAGTTCCGCAGCGAGTGGTCCGGTTCGCACGTGACGGCCCTGGCCAAGGTGGCACAGGCGCTGCAGGAAGCCGGCAAGCAGGCTACCAAGAACGCTTCCCAGCAGGAACAGGCTTCCCACTAGGGAGGCCTCCCACAGGGAGAACATGCCGGATGCCCCGGACGCCACACAGCGTCCGGGGCATCCGGCTGTTAACCCGGCATTCGCCTTTGAGGGTGCCAGACAATGTCAGTGATCTAAGGCAGGATAGGTCTGTGAGCACAGGAAACACGGCAGCAGACACCGAAACGCAACGCAAGAATGACGCAAGCCCTGCCGGGTCAGCGCCGACTGAGGCAACAACAGCCCAGGCCAGCGCCGCAGGGGAACGGGTGCCGTCCGGTGCCGTGCGCGGGGAATACGAAAACCTGGTGGAAGAGGTGCGCAAACACCGCTTTGCCTACTACCAGGAGGACACGCCGACCATTTCTGACGCCGAGTTCGACGAACTCTTCCGGCGGCTCGAAACGATCGAAGCGATGCACCCCGAACTGGTATCCAACGATTCACCCACCCAGGAGGTGGGCGGCGAGGTGTCCGCCGCCTTTGCCGCCGTCGAACATCTCCAGCGGATGTACAGCCTCGAGGACGTCTTTTCCCTCGAGGAACTCGAGGCCTGGATCGCCAAGGCCGAGGCAGGCGTGGCCAAGCTCGGCAATGGCGCCGCCGGTCCCACCTGGCTCACCGAACTCAAGATCGACGGCCTGGCGGTCAACCTCCTCTACCGCGACGGCAAACTGGTCCGGGCCGCCACCCGCGGGGACGGCTACACCGGCGAGGACATCACCCACAACGTCCTGACCATCAAGGAAATCCCGCAGCAGCTGACCGGCGAGAACTTCCCGGCCGAAATGGAGGTCCGCGGCGAGGTCTTCATTCCGTCCCAGGCCTTCGCCGAATTCAACGAGGCGCTCATCGAGGCCGGCAAGGCGCCGCTGGCCAACCCGCGCAACGCCGCGGCCGGCTCCCTCCGCCAGAAGGACCCGGCGGAAACGGCCAAGCGCCCGCTGCGCATGTACGTGCACGGCATCGGTGCCCGCGAAGGGCTGGAAACGGCCAGCCAGTCGGACACCTACCGCCAGCTAGCCGCCTGGGGCCTGCCAACGAGCCCGTACTTTGAGCTCCTCGGCAGCCTCAAGGAAGTGCTCGCCTTCATCAAGCGCTACGGCGACAAGCGGCACAGCCTCACGCATGAGATTGACGGCATCGTGGTCAAAGTGGACGACTTCGCCACGCAGCGCGCACTCGGGTACACCTCTCGGGTGCCGCGCTGGGCTGTCGCCTACAAGTACCCGCCGGAGGAAGTCCACACCAAGCTGCTGGACATCGCCGTGAACGTGGGGCGCACCGGCCGCGTCACCCCGTACGGCGTGATGGAACCGGTGAAGGTGGCGGGTTCCACGGTGGGTATGGCCACCCTGCACAACCAGGACGTCGTCAAGGCCAAGGGTGTGAAGATCGGCGACATCGTGGTGCTGCGGAAAGCCGGGGACGTCATCCCGGAGATCGTGGGCCCGGTGCTTGCGCTCCGGGACCAGCAGGATCCGCCGGTACGGGATTTTGTGATGCCCACGGATTGCCCGTCCTGCGGGACGCCGCTTGCTCCCGGGAAGGAAGGCGACGTCGATATCCGTTGCCCCAATTCACGCTCCTGCCCTGCGCAGCTGCGTGAACGCGTCTTCCACGTGGCCAGCCGCGGCGCCTTCGACATCGAGGCTCTCGGCTGGGAAGCCGCCATTGCCCTCACCCAGCCCGCTGAGCCCGAAACTCCGCCGCTGGCCAGCGAAGCCACGCTGTTCCGGCTCACACGCGAAGACCTTGCAGATGTCCGCATCCGCCGTGAGAAGCGGTCCAAGGGAGTGGGCACCGGCGAATTCGAACTGGTGCCGTACTTCTTCAGCAAGGGCACGGCCAAGTCGCCTTCGAAGCCGACGGCCACTACCGAAAAGCTCTTCAGCGAACTGGAGAAAGCCAAAACCCAGCCGCTGTGGCGCGTCCTGGTGGCGCTGTCCATCCGGCATGTCGGGCCCCGCGCGTCGCGCGCCCTTGCCACGGCCTTCGGTTCGATGGAGGCCATCCGACAGGCCTCCGAGGAAGATCTGGCCCATGTCGACGGCGTGGGCCCGGTGATCGCGGCGGCGCTGAAGGAATGGTTCGCCGAGGACTGGCACCGCGAAATCGTGGAGAGCTGGGCTGAAGACGGTGTGCGGATGGCGGATGAGCGGGACGAATCCACCCCGCGGACCCTGGAAGGGCTGACCATCGTGGTCACCGGAAGCCTCGAAGGGTTCAGCCGGGACGAGGCCAAGGAAGCCATCCTTATCCGCGGCGGCAAGGCTGCCGGGTCCGTCTCCAAGAACACCAGCTACGTCGTGGCGGGTGAGAACGCCGGAACAAAACTGGACAAGGCCGAGCAGCTGGGCCTTCCGGTGCTGGACGAGGACGGCTTCCGGGAGCTCCTGGCCAACGGGCCCGCCGGCGGGACCGCCGGCGCTCCTGCCGGCGCTTCCGACAGTGCTCCCGGGGACGCGTCGGATGAAGCCGCCACCGACGGCGACGTTGCCGAAGACCACCAGGAAGAGCTGCGGGAATGAGTGTCACACCGGCAGACCTGCTCGAGGTGGCCAAGGAGGCGGCCGCAGCCGGGGCCGCGGTGCTCGCCACCCGGAACGCCGCGGAACTGGACATCAGCAACAAGGGAGACTCCGGGGACTGGGTCACGGCGTTCGACGTCGCCGCCGAGAACGCCGTACGTGCAGTCATTGCCCGCGCCCGGCCGCAGGACACCGTGACCGGCGAGGAACACGGCACGCTTAGCCGGGACAATCCCAGCGGGTACCGCTGGTCAATCGACCCGCTGGACGGCACCACCAACTTCATCCGGAACATCGTCTACTACGGCACGTCCGTGGCAGTGGCGGATCCCGACGGCGCCTGGCTGGCCGGCGTCGTCAATGCCCCCGCCCTGGGCCGCGTCTACTACGCATCCCGCGGGCAGGGCGCGTGGCTGGAGGAGCGCGGACAGCGGACCCAGCTCACCGGTCCCGTTCCAGGCCGCGCCGGGCAGATCCTGGCCACCGGCTTCAGCTACGATCCCGATGTCCGTGCCGAGCAGGCCGAGGCCCTGGGCGGCTTCATGGACGGTTTCGCCGATGTGCGCCGGCTGGGGTCCGCTGCCCTGGACCTGTGCCTTGTGGCGGACGGAACCCATGACGCCTTCGGCGAACGCGGTCTCAATGAGCATGATTTCTCAGCCGGTGCCCTCATCGCCGAGGAGGCGGGATGCTGGGTCCGCCGCCCGCGCCTCACCAGCCCGGTCGACGGCGGACCCTCCGACGAGGAACGCCTCGCCGCGTGGACATGCGCCGGGACGCTGGAGCTGTCAGGGAAGTTTCCGCTCTGACGGGCGGCGGGCGACGAGCGGCAGGGGCTCAGGCGCGGCTCAGGCGTGCGCGGCAGCCAGCCCGGCGGCACCGGAGTAACGGTTGAGCGGCCGCTCGAGCCCGTAGTGACCCCGCAGCGTATCTGCCGTGTACTCCGTGCGGAACAGGCCGCGCCGCCGAAGGACCGGCACCACGTGGTCCACGAAAGCCTCCAGCCCTGAGGGGAGCACTGCGGGCATGATGTTGAAGCCGTCCGCGGCACCGTTCTCGAACCAGAGCTGAATGGCATCGGCTACCTGCTCGGGCGTTCCCGAGAACGTGCGGTGGCCGCGGCCGCCGCCCAGCCGTCCGATCAGCTGGCGCACCGTGAGCTGTTCGCGGCGGGCAAGCTCCACGATCAGGGTGTAGCGGCTCTTGGCGCCCTGGACGGAATCCTCATGCGGAAGGTCTGCCGGCAGTTGCCTGTCCAGGGGCAGGTCGTCCGGGCTGACGCCCAGGGTCTTCGCCAGTTCGATGCGCGCATACTCGGGCCGGATCAGATCGTCGAGTTCGCGTTCCAGTTTCTTGGCCTCGGCTTCCGTGCCGGCCAGCACGGGCACAATGCCGGGCAGGATCTTGATGTCCTCCGGGTCGCGTCCGGCGGCTGCGGTGCGGGCCTTGAGGTCGGCGTAGAAACCCTGCGCGTCTTCGAGCGTCTGCTGCGCAGTGAACACAGCCTCCGCGTAGAGCGCCGCCAGGCCCTTGCCGTTTTCGGAGGATCCGGCCTGGACGATCAGCGGGTAGCCCTGCGGCGACCGCGGTACATTCAGCGGACCGCGCACCCTGAAATGCTTGCCGACGTGGTCGATCGGCCTGACCTTGTCCGCATCGGCCCAGACTCCGGCCTCCTTGTCCGCCACCACGGCGTCGTCATCCCAGCTGTCCCAGAGCTTGCCGGCGACGTCCAGGAACTCCGCAGCCCGTTCATAACGGGTGGCGTGCGCAGGCTGGTCATCGACGCCGAAGTTCCGCGCGGCGTCGGGCCCCGCAGTGGTGACCACGTTCCAGCCGGCACGGCCGCCGCTGACGAAATCGACGGAGGCGAAGCGGCGGGCAAGGTTGAACGGATCGTTGTAGGTGGTGGAGGCCGTGGCAATCAGGCCGATCTTCTCGGTGGCTGCGGCGATGGCGGTCAGCAGCACCGTCGGTTCGAGCTTTCCGGCCGGCCGGCGGCCCACGTTGCCGAAGATCACGGGCGAGTCCGCGAAGAAGATGGAATCGAAAGTGGCGCGCTCGGCAATCTGTGCCAGGTTGCGGTAGTGGCTGATGTCCGTGCTGGCCCGGGGGTTGCTCTCGGGCAGCCGCCACGAGGCTTCGTGGTGGCCGGTGCTCATGAGGAAAGCATTAAGGTGCAGGGTGCGCTGGGACGGTGCCATGGTGTGATCCTGTCGGTCGGGTTGTTGTCCGGGCGGCGTGTTGGTGATGCAAATCAACCACAGCCGCACCTGCCGCTGCCAGCCCCGCCGACCACTGGAGAAACGGCGCGAAACAGCGGGAAATGCCCGGAAATAGAGGGAAACACCCGGCAACGCCCGGACACGCGGCGCAACACAAGGCCATCCGGGCCCACTGATAGTTCAGTCACGGAAACAGCCATTTTGCGGGCTGCGGGACGCGCGCGCAATTAGCATGGATAAGTGCATCCGCAGATCCTCATTCGCCCCGCCATCCCGGCAGATTACGACGCCGTGGCCCGCATTACGCGGGACGCCTACCTTGCCGCGGGCTACTTCGCGAATGCCGACCACCCGTACATGCTGCAGATCCAGGACGTCGCAAAGCGGGCCGCCCAGGCCACCATCTGGGTTGCCGAGCGGGCGGGCCGCGTCGTCGGTTCCGTGACACTCGCCGTCGCCGGTGAGCCTTTCGCGGACATCGCGCTGGCGGACGAACTCGAATTCCGCATGCTGGTGGTGGACCCCGCGGTCCAGCGCAGCGGCGCCGGCAGGGCCATGGTCGATGCGATTATTGCCCACGCCAAGGCGCTGGGAGGCGTCAGGGCCGTGTCCCTCACGACGGGCCTCACCTGGGAAAGCGCGCACGGGCTGTACCGCAAGATTGGCTTCCAGCGCGTACCCGAGCGCGACTGGTTCGTGCCGGATACCGACATAAAGCTGCTGGTTTACCGGCTGGACGTCTAGCCGCCCTAAAGTGGTGCCGACTCAAGGCACCATCGGAAGGCAGACCATGCGCAAGACATTCGGCTCCGGCTCCACGTGGGAGCAGACCCTCGGCTATTCCCGTGCGGTGCAGGTGGACAACACCCTGTACATCTCCGCCACCGCGGCCAGCGGTGAAGACGGAATCGTGGGCGAGGATTTCTATGTCCAGACCAAGTCCATCCTGGAAAAGCTGGGCGCAGTCCTGGCCGAGGCAGGGTTCGAATACGGCGACGTGGTGCAGTCCAAGCTGTACCTGACCGACATCAGCAAGTGGGAAGACGCCGGCCGCGCCCATGGTGAAGTGTTCGGCGAGATCCGGCCCACCCTGTCCCTGGTCCATGTGCTGCCGTTCCTCGACCCCAAGATGCTGGTGGAGATCGAACTCGTGGCTCAGAAGAGCGCCAGCTAGCTGGCCGGGAGGCCGTAGCGGTGTTCGGGGCGGCCGGTGGTTCCGTAGCGGAGCTGGATGTCGACGGCGCCGTCATCCGCCAGCGAGGACAGGTATCGCTGGGCGGTGGCCCGGGAAACACCGACCCGCCCCGCCACCTCGGCCGCCGAATACTGTTCCCCGGGCACCAGGGATTCCAGCACTGCCGCCTCGGTGGCGGAGCGCGGCTTGGCCGATACCGTGGCGTCCCCGGGAATCAAGGACCTTTTGGCCCGCTCCACCGTGTCCTGGTCCAGCGCGCCGGGCTGGGCCAGGATCCGCCGGTACCGGGCATAGGAACGGAGCTGCTGGGACAACGACTCGGCCGTGAACGGCTTCAGCAGGTACCCCAGGGCGCCGCGCCGGAAGGCGGCGCGCAGCGAAACGGCGTCCGACGCCGCGCTCAGGATCATGGTGTCCACATCCAGCTGGCGGAGCAGGTCCAGGCCCGAGCCGTCAGGCAGGTACACATCCAGCAGCACCAGGTCCGGGCGCAGGCTGTGGATGGCCTGCAGTGCCTGGGACGCCGAACCCGCGGGCGGCAGCGCGAGGAAGCCGGCCACCGAATCCACGTAGGCCGCGTGCAGCTTGGCGACGTGGAAATCGTCGTCCACAATCAGCACCCTGAAATCCTCAGACATCCCTTTCCTCCCCGATCAAACTGTCGTTCCTGATGAGCTTGTCCTTTCCGGGCAGGTCGGCTGTGGTCCGCGGCAGCGTTGCCATGAAGACTGCGCCGGGGCCGCCGGGGGAGCCGGGCTCCAGGACCCGGACGTCCCCGCCGCGGCGGCGCGCAAGCTGCCGGGCAAGTGCCAGTCCCAGGCCCTGCCCGCCGGCGGCACGTGCCGGCCGTGCCGCCGTCGTGAATCCTTCGCCGAACACCGCCTCCGCCCCGCCGGCCGCCGTTTCGGGAGCCAGGCCGTCGCCGGAGTCCGCGACGACGACGTGCAGCGTCCCGCCGTCGGGCCCCGGTTCGTCCAGCAGTTCCACTTCAACCCAGCGGTCCTCCGCGGAGCCGGCGACGGCGGCGTTCACGGCGTTGTCGATCAGGTTCCCCAGCACCGTGGTGACGTCCTGCGGTTCGGTGACTTGGCCGCGCACCAGCGTTTCCGGGCCGATGCGCAGTGTCACGCCGCGTTCGTCCGCCTCCACGCCCTTGGCGCCGACGAAAGCCTGCAGGTACGGGTCCTGCAGGAGCTCGGCCTGGTCCACCGGGAACTTGAGCGGGCCGGTGGCGGCCAGGCGCGCCAGGTAGTCGCGGGCCTGCTGGTGCTGCCCGATGCTCATGAAACCGGCGATGGTGTGCAGCTGGTTGGCGAACTCGTGGCGCTGGGCGCGCAGCGCGGTGGACATGGTGCCCACGGCATCGAGCTGGCGGGTGAGCTGCTGCAGTTCGGTGCGGTCGCGGAGCATCACCACCCAGCCCAGGTCCTCCCGCCGGTGCAGCGCCTTGCGGGCGCTGGCCACCAGAACGCGGGCGCCGGCGATGATTTCGACGGCGTCTGCTTCTGCCGCGTCCGGCCGGGTCAGAGCCTTCAGCTGCTCCGGGATCGGGGCCTGTTCCCACGGTGTTCCGGCGAGATCGGGCTGGGCGAGGAGCCTCTGCGCGGCGGCGTTGAAGACGCTGATCCGGCCGTCGGCCGCTACGCCGATCACGCCGTCGTCAACGCCCTGGAGGACAGCCACCTGGTCATGGACCAGGGTGCTGATCTCCTCAGGTTCCAGGCCCAGCGTCAGTCGCTGCAGGCGACGGCGCAGGAGGAATGAGGCCAGGGCTCCGGCCAGCAGCGAACCGGCCGCGGTCAGTGCGATGGGCGTGATGTCGCGGGCCAGGCTGTGGACGATGCTCTCGGTGGAATACCCCACGCTGACCTCGCCCACCACAGTGTCCGAGTCCGGGCCGAAGACGGGCACCTTGGCTCCCGCCGAGGGTCCCAGCGTGCCGGTGTTCCGGGTGGTCACTTCCTTGCCCGAGAGGGCATCGGAGGGATCCGTGCTGACTTTTTCGCCGAGCCGGTCGGCGTCCGGGTGCGCGAGCCGCAGGCCCGTTTCATCCGTGATCACCACGAACAGCGCCCCGGTGCGGGTCCGTGCACCCTCGGCCGCCCCCATCAGGGGGCCGGTGAGCAGAACCGATGCCGGGGGAGTGCCCGCCTCGCGGCTGATGGCCTGGACCTCCCGCCGGACCGTGGGATCCGAGGCCACGGTGCGGGCCAGGGTGAGTGCCTGGTTTTCCGCTTCCCGGCCAAGCCGTTCGTACGTCAGCCAGGCATGCACGGCACCGCTGAGCAGCACAACGAGCAAAACCACTCCGAGCTGGAGCAGGAGGGTCTGAGTGGAAAACCGCAGGGGCTGCCTCGGTACCGGACGCTTCATTGCCCTCCTGACGGGGTTTTGGCCTGCTGAGCTAAATGAGCAAAATGCTCCCAATAAGCAGTATGCCAATCAATTGAGCCAAAGGCACTGCCGTGACGCGGGCCACTCTAACGTCTGTAGTACGCATCACACCGGGGTGGTGCTGAACACATAAAGGAGCCGGCCGTGCTGGTATTACTAGGATTCGCCATGATCGCGGTATTCATGGTGCTGATCATGACGAAGAAGTTGACGCCAGTGCTGGCGCTGATCATTGTGCCCACCGTCTTCGGGCTGTTCGCCGGGGCGGGGCTGGGTATCGGGGACATGGTGCTGGACGCGATGAAGTCCATGACCTCCACCGCAGCCCTGCTGATGTTCGCCATCATCTACTTCGGGCTGATGATCGACGTCGGGCTGTTCGACCCGTTGGTGCGGTTCATCCTCCGCAAGCTGGGCAATGACCCGGCCAAGGTGGTGCTGGGCACCGCCATCCTGGCCGCCGCCGTGTCCCTCGACGGCGACGGCTCCACCACCTTCATCCTCACCACGGCCGCCATGCTGCCCATCTACCTGCGGCTCAAGATGAGCCCCGTGGTCCTGACCTGCGTGGCCGGCCTCGCCAACGGCACCATGAACATCCTGCCGTGGGGCGGCCCCACCGCCCGCGCCGCCACCGCGCTCAAGCTCGACGTCAACGACGTCTTCGTTCCCATGATCCCGTCCCTCATCGCCGGCCTGGTCGTTGTCCTCGTCTTCTCCTGGCTGCTCGGCCTGCAGGAACGCAACCGCCTCCGCGCCACCGCACCGGAAATCTGGGGCATGCCGGATTCGGCAGAAGCGTTCTCTGCAGAGCCGTTCGACGGCGGCACGTCCGGCAGCGCCGGCGGCACCTCCCGCCGCGGTTCCGGCAGCGGTGCCGCACCTGTTCCCGCAACGGGCGGCCCCGCCGGCCTCTCCCCGGAGGGATCCTCCGTTGCCGTGCTGGAACGCACCGGCACCTTGGTTGAGGGAACAGTTGACGACCGCGACTCCGCCATGGCGGACACCGCCCTGGACCCAAACCGCAAGACCCTGCGCCCCAAGCTGCAGTGGTTCAACCTCGGCCTCACCGTCTGCGTGATGGTTATGCTCGTGGCCGACCTGGTGCCCCTGCCGTTCGTCTTTATGGTGGGCTCGGCCATCGCCCTGCTGGTGAACTTCCCCAAGGTCAAGGACCAGGGCGCCCAGCTCATCGCCCACGCTCCATCCATCGTGGCCGTCGTCAGTATGGTCATGGCTGCAGCAGTGCTCACCGGTGTCCTGAAAGGCACCGGCATGGTCGAGGCCATGTCCGCGTGGCTTGTGCAGATCATCCCCACCAGCATGGGCCCGTTCATGGCCGTCATCACCGGCGTCCTCAGCATCCCCATGACGTTCTTCATGAGCAACGACGCCTTCTACTTCGGCGTCCTCCCCGTGCTGAGCGAGACGGCCGCGCACTACGGCATCAGCGCCGCCGAAATGGCCCGGGCCTCCATCACCGGCCAGCCGTTCCACCTGCAGAGCCCACTGGTGCCCGCCATCCTGCTGCTCGTCTCGCTCGCCAAGGTGGACCTCGGCGACCACCACAAAAAGGTGCTGTGGCGCACCGCCGTTATCTCGCTGGTAATGCTCGGAGTCGGAATGCTGACGGGAGCCATCGGCATCGGCTAGGGTGAAGCTGCCTGCGGCCGCACGCTGCTTGCAGATGCGCTGTGGGCCGGTGCTGCCCGTCTGACGCCCGCTGGGGGTCGTCAGGCGGGCACACTGTTGCAACGTAGACTATTGGGGAAACCAAAACTACATTGCAGGGGAGATCCATGGCTGCGATCAACCGCGACGACGTCGCGCATCTCGCGCGTCTCGCGCACATCGAGATGAGTGCTGAAGAGCTGGACCGGATGGCCGGCGAACTGGCCGTCATCGTCGATTCAGTGAAGTCCGTAAGTGAAGCCGCCGGTGATGATGTCCCGGCCACGTCCCACCCGATCCCGCTGACGAATGTGTTCCGTGAGGACGTCGTGGGCCACACCTTCACAGCCGAGCAGTCCCTGAGCGGTGCACCCGACGCATACGAGGGCCGCTTCAAGGTTCCGGCCATCCTGGATGAGGACTGATAAATGACTGAACTGAACAGCACCGGCTCCAACGGCGCAAGCTCCGACAGTACAGCCCTGATCCGCCTCTCAGCGGCCCGGCTCGCCCAGAAGCTCGCAGCCGGCGAGGTCACCTCCGTCGAGGTCACCCAGGCTTACCTGGACCGCATCGCAGCGGTCGACGGCGGCCCGCGGGGAGTGCACGCCTTCCTGCACGTCAACACCGAGGAGGCGCTCGCCGTCGCCGCGGAGGTGGACGCCATCCGCGCCGCAGGCGGCGCCGCGGCAGCAGAACTCCATGAACTCGCCGGCGTTCCCATCGCCGTCAAGGACCTCATCGTCACCATCGGCCAGCCAACCACGGCCGGCTCCAAGATCCTCGAAGGCTGGCACAGCCCGTACGACGCCACGGTGGTCAAGCGCCTGCGCGACGCCAAGATGCCCATCCTGGGCAAGACCAACCTGGACGAATTCGCCATGGGCTCCTCCACGGAGCACTCGGCCTACGGTCCCACCCGCAACCCGTGGGACCTGGACCGGATCCCGGGCGGCTCCGGCGGCGGCTCGGCTGCCGCCGTCGCCGCCTTCGAAGCGCCACTTGCCCTGGGCACGGACACCGGCGGATCCATCCGCCAGCCCGGCGCCGTCACCGGCACCGTGGGCGTCAAGCCCACCTACGGCAGCGTTTCCCGCTACGGCGCCATTGCGATGGCCTCCTCGCTGGACCAGATCGGCCCCGTCTCCCGCACGGTCTTGGACTCGGCCCTCCTGCACCAGGTCATCGGCGGCCACGACCCGTATGACTCCACGTCCCTGCCGGACCCCCTGGAGGACCTCGTTGCGGCGGCAAGGCTGGGCAACGTGGACGGCATGAAGATCGGCATCATCAAGGAGCTCCACGGCGAGGGCTACCAGGCCGGCGTCGAGAACCGCTTCAACGAATCGCTGGAGCTGCTCAAGCAGGCCGGCGCGGAAATCGTTGAGGTGTCCTGCCCCAACTTCAAGTACGCGCTGGGCGCCTACTACCTGATCATGCCCTCGGAGGCTTCCTCCAACCTGGCCAAGTTCGACGGCGTGCGGTACGGCCTGCGGGTCCTTCCGAAGGATGCGCCGCTCACCATCGAACGCGTTATGGGTGCCACCCGCGCCGCAGGCTTCGGCGACGAAGTGAAGCGCCGCATCATCCTGGGCACCTACGCGCTCAGCGCTGGCTACTACGACGCCTACTACGGCTCGGCCCAGAAGGTCCGCACGCTGATCCAGCGTGACTTCGAGGCCGCGTTTGCCCAGGCCGACGTGCTGATTTCCCCGACGGCCCCCACCACGGCCTTCAAGCTGGGCGAGAAGCTGAACGACCCCCTGGCCATGTACCTCAACGACGTCGCCACGATTCCGGCCAACATGGCCGGCGTTCCGGGCCTGTCCCTGCCGGGCGGCCTGGCGGATGAGGACGGCCTGCCGGTCGGCATCCAGCTCCTGGCCCCGGCCCGCCAGGATGCGCGCCTGTACCGCGTGGGCGCTGTCCTTGAATCCCTGCTCGAGGCTAAATGGGGCGGACCGCTCCTGGCCCAGGCCCCGGCTCTGACCACCTCGGTGGCCGGGCCTGTCGAGAGCCTTGTCGAAGCCCAGGAGGCAAAATAATGAGCGTTGACGCAACCCTGAGCTTCGAAGAGGCCATGGAGAAGTACGATCCCGTCCTGGGGTTCGAGGTCCACGTGGAACTCAACACCAAGACCAAGATGTTCTCCTCCGCCCCGAACGTCTTCGGCGACGAGCCGAACACGAACGTCAACGAGGTGGACCTGGGCATGCCTGGCGTGCTGCCCGTGGTGAACAGGACGGCGATCGAGTCCTCCATCAAGATCGGCCTCGCGCTGAACTGCACGATCGCCGAGACCTGCCGCTTTGCCCGGAAGAACTACTTCTACCCGGACACCCCGAAGAACTTCCAGACCTCCCAGTACGACGAACCCATCGCCTACGACGGCTACCTGGACATCGAACTGTCGGACGGCACCGTGTTCCGCGTTGAAATCGAGCGCGCCCACATGGAAGAGGACGCCGGCAAGCTGACGCACATGGGCGGTTCCGCAGGCCGCATCCAGGGTGCCGACTACTCGCTGGTGGACTACAACCGGTCCGGTGTCCCGCTGGTGGAAATCGTCACCAAGCCGATCCAGGGCGCCGGCAGCCGCGCCCCGGAACTGGCTAAGGCCTACGTGGCCGCGGTGCGCGAGATCGTGAAGAACCTTGGCGTCTCGGACGCGAAGATGGAACGCGGCAACGTCCGCTGCGACGCCAACGTTTCGCTGCGCCCGCACGGCCGCGAACGCTTCGGCATCCGCTCGGAAACGAAGAACGTGAACTCGCTGCGCGCCGTCGAACACGCCGTCCGCTACGAGATCCAGCGCCACGCCGCCGTCCTGGACTCCGGCGAGCCGGTCATCCAGGAAACGCGCCACTGGCACGAGGACACTCGCTCGACGACGTCGGGCCGGGCCAAGTCCGACGCCGACGACTACCGCTACTTCCCGGAACCGGACCTGGTGCCGATCGTCGCTTCCCGCGAATGGGTCGAGGAACTGCGCGCCACGCTGCCCGAGCCGCCGGCCGAGCGCCGTAAGCGCCTGCAGGCCGACTGGGGCTATTCGGACCTGGAATTCCGCGACGTGGTCAACGCCGGTGTGATGGACGAGATCGAGGAAACCATCGCCGCCGGCGCCGCCGCCACGGTGGCCCGCAAGTGGTGGATGGGCGAGATCGTCGGCCGCGCCAAGAACGCGGACGTCGACCCCGGCCAGCTGGGCGTCAAGCCCGAAACCATCGTGGAACTGAACAAGATGGTCGAAGCCGGCAAGATCAACAACAAGATGGCCGCCGAAGTCCTCGACGGCGTCCTCGCCGGCGAAGGCACACCGGCGGAGATCGTGGAGAAGCGCGGCCTGGCCGTGGTCTCCGACGACGGCCCCCTGCTGGAAGCCATCGACGCGGCACTCGCCGCGCAGCCCGACGTCGCGGACAAGATCCGCGCCGGCAAGCTGCAGGCCATCGGCGCGATCGTGGGGGGCGTTATGAAGGCCACCCGCGGCCAGGCCGACGCCGGCCGCGTCAAGGAGCTGATCCTGCAGAGGCTCGGCGTCGAAGGCTAAGTCACCCGTTTTAACCCAACTGGGTCGCAGTTAATGTCGTTTTGATCGCTCATAACGACATTTACTGCGACCCAGTTGGGTTAAGGGGATACCAGGCCGGCCATGATGTCCTCCAGTGCCTCGCAGACCATCATCACTGAGGTCCGCTTGAGGTTTTCCGGGCGGGCCAGGATGTCGATGCGGCGTCGGGTGCTTATGCCCTGCAGCGGCCGCAGGACAATCTCCGGATTCAGCACCGGCCGTGCGGTATGCCGCGGCAGCAGCCCGATCACGCTGCCGGTTGCCACCAGTCCCGCCACGGTGGAGTAGTCGTTGATCCGGTGGACAATGTTCAGTTCCCTGCTGGACACGGCCGCGACGGCGGACAGCACATCCGCGGGGGAGTAGCCGGTGTGGCTGGTCACCCACGGTTCGCCGACGACGTCGTGCGCCGTTAGGATTTCCTTGCCGGCCAGCCGGTGCCCGGCGGACAACGCCACGTCCAGCGGCTCGTGTGCCAGCGGGATGACGGCCACCCGCTCCTCCGGCCACCGCGGGCTGTGGTCCATGCGGTGTGCCAGCACCAGATCGTAGCGTGCAGTGAGCGCCGGGAAGTCCTGCTGGGCCACATCCTCGTCCGAGAGCAGCACCCGGGGTTTGTCGGGTGAGTCCAACAGCCGGGCCAGCGGTGCGAACAGTGCCTGCCCGGCGCTGTGGAAGCCGCTCACCGTCACGGGGGCCACCGTGGAGCCGTGGTACGCACCGATCGCCATCCGGGCGTCCGCCATGGCGCTCACGACGGCGGCACCGGCGTCGGCCAGTGCCTGGCCGGCCTCGGTAAGCACCAGGTTCCGGCCCTCCTTGCGGGTCAGCGGCACGTCGACGCTTCGCTGCAGCGCCGCCAGCTGCTGGGAGACGGCGGAGGGCGTGACCAGGAGTGTTTCGGCGACCGCCTTGACGCTGCCCAGCGCGCCGAGTTCCCGAAGCATTTCGAGCTGATGGATTTCCATCCACCGATTCTATTGCTTAGAAATCTCTAAATCGTCGATTGAGAAAAATTCGGTTGTGCTAATGCTTCTTTGTGGTTCTAATGAAGGGAGTCACCCGCAACACCGAGAGTAAGGAAGCCAATGAAGGCTCTGTACAAGGCCGGCGCACACGCCGGATTTGAGCTGGTGGACCGCCCCGAGCCGGAAACCGGCCCCGGCGACGTGAAGATCCGCGTGATGACCACCGGGATCTGCGGCACCGACCTCCACATCCAGTCCTGGGACGCGTGGGCGCAGGGCATCATCCAGGCACCTTTGATTGCCGGCCACGAATTCTATGGCGAAGTGGTGGAAACCGGCGAGGCCGTCATGGACGTCAAAGTGGGCGACCGCGTCTCCGGGGAAGGGCACATCGTCTGCGGCATCTGCCGGAACTGCCGTGCGGGGCGCAAGCAGATGTGCATCCACACCGTCAGCGTCGGCGTGCAGCGTGACGGTGCCTTCGCCGAATACGTTGTTATCCCCGAGACCAACGTCTGGGTCCATCAGGACCCTTCAGTCACTCCCGAACTCGGAGCCATCTTCGATCCGTTCGGCAACGCCGTCCACACCGCCCTGAGCTTCCCGCTGGTGGGCGAGGACGTGCTGATCACTGGCGCCGGGCCCATCGGACTCATGGCTATTGCCGTGGCCCGCCACGCTGGCGCCCGGAAGATCGCCATCACGGATGTTTCGGCGCCGCGGCTGGCACTGGCCCGCCAGCTTGGCGTGGACCTCGCCATCGACGTGTCAAAGATGCGCGTCAAGGATGCCCAGCGCGAACTGGGCATGCGCGAGGGCTTCGACATCGGCATGGAAATGTCCGGGCACCCCACCGCCCTGCCGGAGATGATCGACAACATGAACCACGGCGGCCGGATCGCGATGCTGGGCCTGCCGAGCCAGTCCATCGACATCGACTGGGGCAAGGTGGTCACGCATATGCTGACCATGAAGGGCATCTACGGCCGCGAAATGTTCGAAACCTGGTACGCCATGAGCGCCATGCTGTCCTCGAACCCGGTGCTGCACGCCAACATCTCGGCGGTGGTGACGGACACCCTGCCCGCCACGGACTGGGAGAAGGGCTTCGAGGTTGCCCGCGCCGGCGTGGGCGGCAAGGTTGTCCTCGACTGGACCGTCTTCTAGCAGTTCCGCCACCGGCCGCCGTGCCGCCACCACCCGCATACTTCCACTTCCGCTGAGGAGCGCACCCATGTATTCAGCCATCAAGGACCAGCTGCAGAACGAGCTGGACGAGATCCGCACCGCAGGCCTGTTCAAGACCGAACGCCACATCGACTCGCCGCAGGCCAGCCACATCACGGCCGGCCAGATCGGCGAGGCGGGCGCCAAGGTACTGAACTTCTGCGCCAACAACTACCTGGGACTCGCGGACCACCCTGACATCATTGCCGCCGCGAAGGAAGCCATGGACGAGCGCGGCTTCGGCATGGCAAGCGTGCGCTTCATCTGCGGCACCCAGGACCTGCACCTGGCCCTGGAGGCGCGTGTTTCGAAATTCCTGGGCACCGAGGACACCATCCTGTTCTCCAGCTGCTTCGATGCCAACGGCGGCGTGTTCGAGTCCCTCTTCGGTCCCGACGATGCCATCATCTCGGACGCACTGAACCACGCGTCCATCATCGACGGCATCAGGCTCTGCAAGGCACAGCGGTTCCGCTATGCCAACCGCGACATGGCGGACCTCGAAGCCAAACTGATTGAGGCCACCACGCAGGAGAAGCCGGCCCGCCGGAAGATCATCGTGACGGACGGCGTCTTCTCCATGGACGGCTACCTGGCTCCGCTCGAGGCGATCTGCAACCTGGCCGAAAAGTACGATGCCCTGGTGATGGTGGACGACTCACACGCCGTGGGCTTCATGGGTTCCACCGGCGCGGGCACCCCTGAGCACGCCGGCGTCAGCCACCGGGTGGACATCTACACCGGCACGTTCGGCAAGGCTCTGGGCGGCGCCTCCGGCGGCTACGTCTCCGGCCGTGCCGAAGTGGTGGCCATGCTCCGCCAGAAGGCACGCCCCTACCTGTTTTCCAACTCCCTCGCGCCGGCCATCGTGGCCGCCACGCTGAAGGCCCTGGACCTGGTGGAGAACTCCGCCGAGCTGCGTTCGAAGCTCTTTGCCAACGCCCGGCAGTTCCGGAGCCGGATGGCGGCGGAAGGCTTTGAGCTTCTCGACGGCGAGCATGCCATCGTGCCGGTGATGTTCGGCGATGCCGTGATGGCCGCGAAGGTGGCCGACCGGATGCTCCACCATGGAGTGTTCGTGACCGCGTTCAGCTACCCGGTGGTGCCCAAGGGCGCCGCCCGGATCCGGGTCCAGCTCTCCGCGGCGCACAGCGCGGACGATGTCGAAGCCTGCGTCCGCGCGTTCGTCGACAGCCGCAACGCGGTGAGGTCCTCAGGTACTGACGTGACGTCCTGACGGGTGCAAGGATGGAGGCATGTCAGCAAATTACGATGTGGTGATTGTGGGCGGCGGCATTGCCGGGCTGTCCCTCGCCTCCGCCCTGGCCGGTAAATGCAGTGTGGCGCTCGTCGAGGCCGAACAGTCCCTGGCCTACCACACCTCAGCCCGGTCGGCCCGGCAACTGATCCCCAGCTACGGGCCCGTGGTGGTGCAGGAGCTGACCCTCCGCACGCTCGGGCTGATCGCGGCACGGGACGCGGAGCTGCCGGAGCCCGTCCTGTCGCCGCGCAGCTTCATGCTGATCGGCGACGAGGACACGGTCCGGGAGGAAGCCAGCGGGCACATGCACCGGATCCCGCATGCCGAGGCCCTGGAGCTGTGCCCGGTCCTGGATCCCGGATTCTTCACCGCCGCCGGCCTGGACACCGGTTCGTTCGCCTGCAACGCCCCCGTGCTGCTGGAGGACCACCGGCAGCGGGCCGAAGCCGGCGGGGTGGACATCATCACCGGGGCCAAAGTCCATTCCGCCCAGCGGCTCGGATCCGGCTGGGAGCTGGGCGCCGGCCAGGAGGCCTTCCAGGCAGGCATCGTGGTCAACGCGGCCGGGGCCTGGGCCGATGAACTCGCCGTGATCAGCGGCGTGGAGAAGCTCGGGCTCCAGCCGTACCGCCGCACGGCGGCGATTGTCGACGTCGAACGTTCCCTCCCCGACGCCTGTCCCATGGTGGCGGCTGCCGACGAGTCCTTCTACTTCCGCAAGGAAGGGGACGACGTACTGATTTCGCCGTCGGAGTCCGTGCCGAGCGGTCCGGAGGACGCGAAACCCTACCCCGGCGACGTCGAGGCGCTGGTGGCGCGGCTCAACGCGGTGACCACGATGGGCATCAGGGGCGTGAAGTCTGCGTGGACCGGCCTCCGCACCGAAGCCGCCGACGGCGTCCCGGTAGTGGGGTTCGACGCCGAAGCCACCGGATTCTTCTGGCTCGCCGGCCAGGGCGGTTACGGTTTCCAGACCTCGTCCGGCATTGCGGAACTGGCCGCGGAACTGATCCTGGCCGGCCCGTCCGTGGGGCAGCGTGCCTGGGACGAGGAAACCGGGCTAAGTCCGGCATCCCGGACAGCGGCGGCCCTGGCCGCAACCCGCTGGTCCATCCGGCACTGAAGAATGGACTCATGAGCACCCTCATCACCAACATTGCCGAGCTGATGACCCAGGACGCGGAACACCGCGTCCTCAACGACGCCGCCGTGGTGATCGAAGGCGAACGCATCTCCTGGATCGGGCCGGCCGCCGCCGCCCCTGCAGCCGACGACGCCGTGGACGCCGGCGGCCGGGCGCTGCTCCCGGGCTGGGTGGATTCGCACACGCACCTGATCTTCGCCGGCGACAGGACCGCGGAGTTCGAGGCCCGGATGGCGGGGGAGAGCTACAGCGCCGGCGGGATTGCCGTGACCACGGGAGCCACCCGGAGCACAACCGACTTCGACCTCACCCGGCTGGCGCTGGGCCGGGTGGCCGAGGCCGTCTCGCAGGGAACCACCTACCTGGAAACCAAGACCGGCTACGGCCTGGACCTGGAGAACGAGGCACGGAGTGCGCGCATTGCCTCCACGGTGGCTGACGAAGTGACCTACCTCGGCGCCCATCTGGTCCCTGCCGGCGCCGATGCCGACGAATACACTGACCTGGTGTGCGGACCCATGCTGGCGGCCGCCCGGCCCTATGTCAGCTGGGCGGACGTGTTCTGCGAGCAGGGGGCTTTCAACGAAGCGCAATCCCGCCGCGTCCTGCAGGCCTGCAAGGACGCCGGCCTGGGCCTGCGCGTCCATGGCAACCAGCTCGGCGAAGGCGCCGGCGTGCAGCTGGCCGTGGAGTTCGGTGCGGCCAGCGTGGACCACGTGAACTACTTATCCGCCGCGGACATCGAAGCGCTGGCCGCCAGCTGGGCCGGGTGGCAGGGAACAGGCGTTCGGGGAACCGTGGCCACGTGCCTGCCGGCCTGCGACCTCTCCACCCGCCAGCCGCTTGCCCCCGGCCGCGACCTCCTCGACGCCGGGGTGCCGATAGCCCTGGCCTCCAACTGCAACCCCGGCACTTCCTACACCAGCTCGATGGCATTCTGCGTCACCACCGCCGTGCTGCAGATGCGCCTCAGCGTCCACGAAGCCGTCCGGGCGGCCACCTACGGCGGCGCGCTTGCGCTGCGGCGCGAAGTGGGGAACGACGCCGACGGCGAACGGGCGGTGGGTTCGGTCGCCGTCGGCCACCGCGCGGACCTGCACCTGCTCAACGCCCCCTCTGCCACGCACCTGGCCTACCGGCCGGGCATCCCGCTGACCCACGCCGTCTGGCGGGCGGGCGTCCGCGCCCGCTGACAGCAGGGTCCGCGCTGGCGTCGGCGCGGCTAGAAGACCATGGGCGGGGCGTCCAGGACCGTCTCGTCCACGCGGCGGTCCACCCACTGGCTGAACGGCTTGTCCAGCTCATACTTGCCGACGTCCGTGCGCACCAGGGTCCGCACCTCGGCATTGTCCGGGTTGTTGAGGGACTCGAAATACTCCACGGACCAGTGGAACCAGCGCATGCAGAACAGGCGCATGGTGAGCCCGTGCGTCACGAACAGCGCGTTGGGGGCGTAGTTCGGTTTGGACCAGTGCCGGTGGAGTGTCTCCATAAAGGAGGAGATCCGGTCGTAGACGTCCGAGCCCGATTCACCCTCGCGGAACCGGTAGAAGAAGTGGCCGTAGGCGTTCCGGAGTTCCTTCTGGTCCTCGATCTCTCCGGCGATCTGGAAGTTCGCCCAGTCCTGTTCGCGGAGCCGGGGTTCCTCGATGACCCGCTCCACGAGGGATCCCAGGTTGAGCGCTTCGAGGCTCTGGTAGGCCCGGAGATAGGGCGAGACGTAAACACACACCCGCCGCCCGTCCAGTTCCCGCCGGACCTGCTCACCGGCGGCCTTTGCCTGTTCCAGACCGAGCTCCGTCAGCGGTATCCGGTAATCGGGCACCCGGTTATAAATGGAGGTGTCGGCATTGGCGGCGGACTGGCCATGCCGGATCATGATGATTTTTCCGGGCGCACTCATAAACTCCAAGCATAGGCCCGGCAGGGGAGCGGCCGCGGAGGGTCGGCACGCCGCGGACAGGAAAGAACCAGAAAGTGGAGGCAAGATAGGAACATGCTGGTTCCCTCCCGCCGTCGTCTGCGGATTGAAGTCTGGATTGTCCTGGGTCTGTCGCTGGGGCAGTCCGCCGTGTATTCGGTGGTGCAACTGCTGGACAAGCTGACGCGCGCACCCCTGGCGGAGGGCACCTCCACCCTTAACCGCTCGCAGAGCACCCGCGAATACTTCGACCTCACGTACCAGCTGTTGGACATTGTGTTCGCGCTGGTGCCGGTGCTGCTGGTGATCTACTTCCTCACCGAGCACCGGCCGGCAGGGGAGTCCGGTGCTTCGGCCTTCCGCAGACTGGGTTTCAACTTCGCCCGTCCCGGCAAGGACCTGCTGCAGGGGCTGGGCCTCGCCGCGCTGATCGGCATTCCGTCCCTGGGGCTCTACGCCGCCGGCCGGGCGCTGGGCATCACCACCGCCATCATTCCCAGCGCACTGGACGCCTACTGGTGGACCATCCCCGTGCTGATCCTGTCCGCCGTACGGCACGGCATCGTCGAGGAAGTCATCGTGGTGGGGTACCTGCTGGACCGGCTCGGCAAATTCGGCTGGAGCATGCCATTGGCCATCTTCGCCAGCTCCATGCTCCGGGGCAGCTATCACCTCTACCAGGGCTTCGGCCCCTTCATCGGCAACGCCGTGATGGGCGTCGTGTTTGCCTGGATCTACACCAAGACCCGCCGCGTTATGCCGCTGGTGATCGCCCACGCACTGCTGGACATCGTGGCCTTCGTCGGCTTCAGCCTCTTCGGCAAGGCCATCGGGCTGGGCTAGCCGTCCGTTAAAAGGATTCGGCCGCTATCGGTGGGTGACGTCCTTGGCACCCGCTGATAGCGGCCGAAGTTCAGGGGCAGCACGCTGCCCGTGGCCCGTAACGGACCACACGGTGGATCAGGATCAGATGATTACTGCCCCGGAGGCGGTTTCGAAAGTGACGGAGAGGATTCCCGGCGTCCCGTGCGGGGCGACCCAGTTCACTGCGACATCCTCCAGCGGCCTTTCCACCGGTTCGCCCAGCCACTCCGTGACCCGCTCCGCAGAGCCGGCAATGGTGAGGCTGGACATCTTGACGTTGCTTGGGTAGGCGTTGGACGGGTGAAGGTCCGGATCACCTTCCCACTTGAGCATGTACGGCACCTGCGGGTCCGCAATGAGGCCCAGGATGCCGATCTGCTTCCAGACGAGTTCGCGGCCGTCGGGGAACTTGCGGTTGCCGTTGACGGCTGAACGGCCCAGGCGTTCTTCGAACGGTGCCAGGTCGTCCACTTCGAC
The DNA here is from genome assembly GCF_018613775.1 of Arthrobacter sp. ISL-69. NCBI lineage: Bacteria > Bacillati > Actinomycetota > Actinomycetes > Micrococcales > Micrococcaceae > Arthrobacter > Arthrobacter sp. ISL-69. Next base: position 193,653 of record NZ_JAGGPO010000017.1, on the reverse strand, counting down.
GCACCAGCCCATCCAACCGCCGCCTGCTGCCGAGCGGGCCCGGACAGCCTGTCCGAAGGGAGCCTTGTCGGATGCCGGGTGGTCCAGGACCTCCACGACCTCCAGGTATTTGTGCCCGGCAAGCGGGATTATCATGTTGCGGGTGCCGAAACGGGGGTGCACCCCGCCCTTTACGGCTTCGACGCCGAGGGCGGACGAAATACGTTCGGTGGTGGCTGCCAAGCCATCCTGTTCACAGGCGTAAGAGACGTGATCCATGCGCATGCCCTCATCTTGGCACTTTGTGATGGAGCTCTCAGCTAAGGTTCCCCTAACCTTGATGGGATGTCCTCCCGGGCCGGCCTGAAGCGCACGAAATCGCACGGCTGACGTCCTTCGTCACAAAGCTGTTCGCGCATATTCACGTTCCTAGACTGGGCCCAGGTCATGAGCGCCAGCATTGAGCCCCGGCTTGCTGGCCGGCAACCCTCGTTCCGCGGTGGGGTGCCCCGGGTGAGGACCTGGCCCTCCGGCATCCGCCGGGCGGCAAGCGTGCCACCGGTGCCAGGGCGCTGCCGATCTACCAGACGACGTCGTTGGTGTTTCCGAGCGCCGAAAGTGCAGCCAACCGCTTTGCGCTGGCCGAGCTTGCGCCCATCTACACGCGGATCGGCAACCCCACCCAGGACGCCGTCGAACAGCGCGTGGCCAGCCTCGAAGGTGGCCCTGCAGCCCTCCTGCTCAGCTCGGGTCAGGCTGCCGAAACGTTCGCCATCCTCAACGTCGCCGAAGCCGGCGACCACGTGGTGGCCAGCCCCAGCCTCTACGGCGGCACGTACAACCTGCTGGCCCACACCCTGAAGAAGTTCGGCATCTCCGTGACGTTCGTGGAGGATCCGGACAACCTGCAGCAGTGGAAGGACGCAGTCCGGCCCAACACCAAGCTGTTCTTCGCCGAGGTGGTGTCCAACCCCCGCCAGGACGTCCTGGACATTGAGGGGGTCTCGCCCGCCGCCCATGAAGCCGGCGTGCCGCTGATCGTGGACAACACGCTGTCCACGCCGTACCCCATCCGGCCGCTGGAGTGGGGCGCGGACATCGTGGTCCACTCGGCAACGAAGTACCTTGGCGGCCACGGCAGTGCGATTGCCGGAGTGATCGTGGACTCGGGCAACTCACGTTGCCAACGCAGTGAGCGTCGCCGAATGGCTCGAAGCCCGGTCCGACGTCGAATCCGTCGCCTATGCGGGGCTGCCGTCCAGCCCCTGGTACGAGCGCGACCGCAAGTACGGGCCCATGGGCACCGGCGCCATCGTCTCGTTCAACATCGCCGGCGGGGCCGAGGCAGGCAGGCGGTTCGTGGACGCCTTGGAACTTCACTCCCATGTGCCGAACATCGGTGACGTGCGCTCCCTGGTCATCCACCCGGCGTCGACCACGAAAAGCCAACTGACAGCCGAACAGCAGGCCGTGGCGGGCGTGACGCCGGGTCTGGTCCGGCTCTCCGTGGGGCTGGAACACATCGATGACATCATCGCTGACCTCGACGCCGGTTTCCGCGCCGCCAAAGGCGCCTAAGGGAACGGCGGCGGCTGCGCGGGAGGGCCCGCCGCCGCAGTGCTGACCCCGTATGACTCCCGGCGCCTCGACGCCGGGAGTCATATTGGTGTCACAATCTTCGCCATTGCCGGGACGCATTTCGTAGACTCACTACAGGTCATGAGTGCCAGCGACAGCCCCGGCTTGCTGGCCGGCAACCCTCCTTCCGCGGCGGGGTGCCCCGGGTGAAGACCTGGCCTGCCGGCCAGTTGGCGGCGGGCAAGCGCGAAGAAGAGGTCCTCAGATGACGATTGCCGTCACCCGCAGCGGTGTACCCGAAACAAACGTTCACGAAGTGAAAACCAACACAGTTCCTGATGGCACCGTCAAGTTCCTGAGCATCGGCGGCCTTGACCTCGAAGCGGGAGGGCACCTGCCCGACGTTACCCTCGCCTACGAAACGTGGGGCACGCTGAACCCGGACCGCTCCAACGCCGTGCTGGTGCAGCACGCGCTGACCGGCAGCACCCACGTGACGAGGGGAGCCAGTGACGAGGAAGGCTGGTGGGAGCAGCTTGCCGGTCCGGGCGCGCCGGTTGATACCGACAAGTACTTCGTGATCTCCATCAACATCGTGGGCGGCTGCTACGGCTCCACCGGCCCCTCCACTCCTGCTCCGGACGGGAAGCCGTGGGGCTCACGCTTTCCCTTGGTCACCCTGCGGGACACGACGGCGGCCGAGGCGCGGCTGGCAGACGCCCTGGGCATCGGGAGCTGGTACGCGGTACTGGGCGGATCGATGGGCGGAGCCCGCGCCCTGGAATGGGCCGTCAGTTACCCGGACCGGGTCCGGCGCTGCGGCGTGATTTCCATTGGCGCCAGCAGCACCGCCGAGCAGATCGCCTTTGCCCAGGCACAGACCCTCGCCATCCGCCAGGACGTCAACTTCAACGGCGGCGACTACTACGGCGGCGCCGAGCCGGAAGCCGGCCTGGCCCTTGCCCGCAGGATTGCGCATATCACGTACCGCTCCGCGAACGAGTTCGAGACCCGCTTCGGCCGCAGTGCCCAGGGCGGCGAAGCGCCGCTCCAGGCAGTCTCGCTGGGGGATCGCGGCCGCTACCAGGTGGAGAGCTACCTGGACCACCAGGGCACCAAGCTGGTCCGGCGGTTCGATGCCAACAGCTACATCGCCATCACGGAAGCGCTCATGAGCCACGACGTGGTCCGGGGCCGCGGCTCGCTGACGGAGGCGCTGGCACAGTCCACGGCGGAGTTCTTCATTGCAGCCGTGGACACTGACCGGCTGTATTTCCCCGCGCAGTCCCACGAACTGGCAGCTGCGCTCCCGGGTGAAGTGCCGGTGCACGTGATCGAGGCGCCCATCGGCCACGACGGATTCCTGACCGAGATCGGCCAGCTCAACACCCAGCTTCGGCAGAACTTCTTCGCGTAGCCCGCCGGCTCAATGTGCATTTATGCAGAGCTGTCCTGCAGAAAAGGGCGTTGAGCCTGCGGCAATGTGAGCCCATACTCTAGGGGACCGACGCGTTGGTGGTGCACATCACACGCGTCCCTACGGAATGGTCCACATGGTGTCGACGGAGACGCCGAAGGAGTTCACAATGAGCACACAAAACTCTGCCGCAAGGCGCACGGATGAGACTGACGTCAAGGCCTCCGGGCTGAAGAAGGTGGTAACGGCCTCGATGGCCGGCACCGTTGTCGAATGGTATGAGTTCTTCCTCTACGCGTCCGCGGCCACCCTGGTCTTCGGCAAGATGTTCTTCCCCAATTCCGGCACGGAACTGGACGGGATCATTGCCGCCTTCGTCACGTACGCGGTGGGCTTCGTGGCCCGCCCCATCGGCGGCATCGTCTTCGGCCACTTCGGCGACAAGTTCGGCCGCAAGCAGCTGCTCCAGCTGAGCATCATCCTGGTGGGCGTCTCCACCTTCGCCATGGGCTGCCTGCCCACCTTCGCGCAGATCGGCTACTGGGCTCCGGCCCTGCTGGTGTTCCTGCGCTTCGCGCAGGGCTTCGCCGTCGGCGGTGAATGGGGCGGCGCCGTCCTGCTCGTAGCCGAACACAGCCCCAGCAAGTCGCGCGGATTCTGGTCCAGCTGGCCGCAGTCCGCCGTTCCCATGGGCAACCTCCTGGCCACCGGCGTGCTGTTCACGCTTTCCTCCACGTTGTCCTCCGCCGACTTCCTCGGCTGGGGCTGGCGCGTGGCCTTCTGGCTGTCCGCGGTGATCGTGATCGTCGGCTACTACATCCGCACCAAGGTCCAGGACGCCCCCATCTTCCTCGAGGCCCGCAAGGAAGTCACCGTGGAAAAGAAGGGTTACGGCGTTGCCGAAGTCTTCCGCCGCTACCCGCGCGGTGTCTTCACCGCCATGGGCCTGCGGTTCGCGGAAAACATTCTCTACTACCTTGTTGTCACGTTCTCCATCACCTACCTGAAGGTCGTGGTCCAGACTGACACGTCCAGGATCCTCCTCCTGTTGCTCGTGGCACACTTCATCCACTTCTGTGCAGTGCCCATGGTGGGCAAGATGTCGGACGCATTCGGACGCCGCCCGGTGTACATGGCGGGTGCGATCCTCGGCGGCACCTGGGGCTTCTTCGCCTTCCCCATGATGGACACCGGGAACGACCTCATCATCCTTGCCGCCATCACCATCGGTCTGCTCTTCCACGCGCTGATGTACGCCGGCCAGCCGTCCATCATGGCCGAGATGTTCCCCACCCGGATGCGGTATTCGGGCGTATCGCTGGGCTACCAGGTCACCTCGATCGTGGCCGGTTCGCTGGCTCCGATCATCGCCACCGCCCTGCTGAGCAGCTTCAAGTCCTCCACCCCGGTGGCGCTGTACCTGCTGGGCGCCTGCATCGTGACGGCGGTTTCCGTGTACTTCCTCAAGGAGACGCGCGGCATTTCCCTGCACGACGTCGATGCCGCGGACGCCCAGGGCACGGCGGACCTTCTTGCCTCCGGCAAGAAGTAAGAGCAAGGAAACAGCCTCCATGCGAGCGGCAGTCCTCTACGCCACGGTTCCCGCCGGAACCGGCTACACCGCAGCCCGTCCGCTGCTGATCCAGGAACTGGACCAGCCCGAACCGCGGCCGGGCGAGCTCGGCGTTGCCATCACCTACTCCAGCCTGTGTCACTCGGACCTTTCGGTGGTGGACGGCTCCCGCGTCCGGCCACTGCCGATGGCGCTCGGCCATGAGGCCGTGGGACGGGTGGTGGCCGTCGGCGAGGGCGTCGACGACGTCTCCGAAGGCGACCACGTGGTGCTGGTCTTCGTCCCCAGCTGCGGAAACTGCCGGGCGTGCCGTGCGGGCCGCCCGGCCCTGTGCCACCGCGCCGCGGAGGTCAACGGCTCAGGTGACCTCCTGCACGGTGAGGCACTGCTGCGGACACCGGCGGGGGAGCGGATCAACCACCACCTCGGGGTGTCAGCCTTTGCGGACTATGCCGTGGTGGCCCGGGAATCCGTCGTTGTGATCGGCGACGACGTCCCGGACACCGTTGCGGCCATGTTCGGCTGCGCCGTGCTCACCGGAATGGGAGCCGTGCTGAACACCGCGGCGGTCACCGCCGGACAGTCAGTGGCCGTTTTCGGACTCGGCGCCGTCGGGCTCTCCGCCGTGATGGCCGCGTCCCTGGCCGGCGCCGCCGCCGTCATTGCCATCGACCCCAACGAAGGCAAGCACCAGCTCGCCCTGGACTGCGGTGCTACGGCTGTGGGAACCCCGGGTGACGCCGCGCGGCTGGTCGCTGAGGCGACCGGCGACGGCGTGGACGTCGCCGTCGAGGCCGTTGGGTCCGCCGGGGTGATCGCATCGTGCCTGGACCTCGTAACGCGCGGCGGCGCCGTCGTCTCCGTCGGCCTGCCGAAACCGTCCGCGGAACTGACGGTGGGGGCCTTGCAGTTCGCCGGTGCCGGGAAACGGCTGCTCGGTTCCTACATGGGAGATGCCGTCCCCGAACGGGACATTCCGCTGTATCTTGACCACTGGCGGGGCGGGCGGCTCCCCGTGGAACTGCTGCACACGGACACCAGGCCGCTGGCCGAAATCAACGAAGGCCTCGATGCCCTGGCAGCCGGCGAAGTGGTGCGCCGGCTGTTCCAGGCGTAGGTAAGTGTCAGGCTGCCAGGATTGCCTGTCGGCCTGACACTTCCGCCTTGAGCGCATCCACCACGGCCCGGACGGAAGCCGAGCGCAGCGACTCCGGACGCGCCACCGCCCAGATGGGGAGCTGGCGCTGGAACAGCTCGGGCAGCACCGGCACGAAGTCCGGGTTGTCCGCCACCATGAAGTTCGGCAGCAGGCCGATGCCCGCGCCGCAGCGGACAGCCTCCACCTGGGCGAACACGCTGGTGGCCTGGAAGCTGGACTTGGGGGCGGGCAGCTGCGAGGACCGGTGCCCCAGCTCCGCGACCTGCAGCGCCGACTCCACGTAGGACACAAAGCCGTGATCCCGCACGTCGTCCAGGGCCGCCGGCAGCCCGCGGGACCGGACATAGTGCGGGCTGGCGTAGAGCCGCAGGAAATAGTTGGTGAGGAAGATGGGCTGCGCGTTGGTGACTTCCATCCGGCCCACCACCACTTCCAGGTCCACGCCGGACCTGTTCTGGCTGACCTTGCGGGTGGCGCTGAGCATCTCGACGTTCAGCAGGGGATTGGCCTGCTGCAGGCGGACCAGCGCCGGCGCGACGAATTCCGCCCCGAATCCGTCGGAGGTGCTGATCCTGACCAGGCCGGAGAGCGAAGCGTCGCCGTTGCTGAGGGCTCCGGCCAGCGACCCCAGCGTCGACTCGATCGCCTCGGCGGCTGCAACGGCCTGGCTGCCCAGTTCGGTCAGTTCCCAGCCGTGCGGGCTGCGCTCCAGGGTCCGTCCGCCCAGCTGCTTGTCCAGCGCCAGGATCCGGCGGGAAATCGTGGTGTGCGTGGTGCCCAGCGTCTCCGCGACGGCGTTGAACCGGCCCAGCCGGGCAACGGTCAGCAGGATCAGCAGATCATCCGGACTCGGCAGCCGGTTCAAATCCATGGTTCAGCCTTTTCGGATCATTGTGCATCAATGCACATGCCGTCTGTAATTTTTCCCCTTGATTGCACTGTAGCAGGGTGTGATGGTGGACACGGAACGTCGGCCGCATCGGCCGGCACACGAAGCAAAGGAGCTTTCGCCATGGCAGTAGTCGCTTGGATCGGTCTCGGGAACATGGGTGGGTCCATGTCGGCAAACCTGGTCAAGGCCGGGCATGACGTCCGCGGATTCGACCTCAATCCCGAGGCGGTGGCAGCTGCCGAAGCGGACGGCGTGAAGCCCGTGGCGAGCCTTGCCGCTGCGGTGGACGGGGCCGACGTCGTATTCACCATGCTGCCGAAGGGCGAGCACGCCCGTGCCGTGTACCTGGGCGAGGACGGCGTCCTGGCCCATGCCGATACCCGCACGCTGCTGGTTGATTCCTCCACCATTGATATCGCCTCCGCCCAGGCGCTGCACGACGCCGCCGCTGCCGCCGGCTTCCGGTTCGTCGACGCCCCGGTCTCGGGCGGCATGAGCGGCGCGAAGGCCGGAACGCTCACCTTCATGGTCGGCGGCGAGGCGGGCGCCGTGGCCGAGGCCACCGAATACATCCGGCCCATGGCCGCCAACGTCATACCCACCGGCGGCGCCACCACGGGGCAGGCAGCAAAAATCTGCAACAACCTGATGCTCTTCATCAACCTTGCGTCCACTGCCGAGGGAGCCGTGCTCGCCGAGCGCCTGGGCCTGGACAAACAGGTTTTCTGGGACATCGCCTCGGTGTCCTCGGGTGACAGTTGGGCCCTGCGGACCTGGTATCCGGTAGGCGGTGTGGTTCCCACCGCCGCCTCCAACAACGACTTCGCCCCCACTTTCACCACCGAGCTCGCCAACAAGGACATCGGCCTGGCCATCAGCGCCGCCCGCGACACCGGCACCCCGCTGGAAATCGGCGAGCACGTGCAGACCCTCTTCCAGCGCCTCATCGATTCCGGCCAGTCCGGCAAGGACTGCTCGATGATCATCAAACTCGTCGACGGCTCCCTCGAGACCTCCAACTAGCCCCAGCCGGCCTTACGAAAAGGACTTTTCCATGCAACGCATTCCGCACTTCATCAACGGCGCCCTGATCAGCGACGCTGACCGCTTCGGCCCAGTCTTCAACCCCGCCACCGGCGCCCAGGAAAAGGAGGTGGCCCTGGCCTCCGCCGCCCGCGTGGAGGAAGCCATCGACGCCGCACAGGCCGCCCTGCCGGGCTGGCGGGCCACCAGCCTGGCCAAGCGCACCAACATCTTCTTCCGCGTCCGCGAAATCCTGACACAGCGCAAGTCCGAGCTGGCAGCCATCCTGACCAGCGAACACGGCAAGGTGCTCTCCGACGCCGAGGGCGAGATCTCCCGCGGCCTGGAAAACATCGAGTTTGCCACCGGGCTTTCGCACATGCTCAAGGGCGAACGCTCAGAGCAGGTTTCCAGCGGCGTGGACGTCCACTCGGTTCGCCAGCCCGTGGGTGTGGTCGCCTGCATCACCCCGTTCAATTTCCCCGCCATGGTGCCGCTCTGGATGATCGGCAGTGCGCTGGCCTGCGGCAACACTGTGCTCCTCAAGCCCAGCGAGAAGGACCCGTCGTCGGCCGTTTTCATCGCGGAAGTCTTTGCCGAAGCGGGCCTGCCGCCGGGAGTCCTGAACGTGGTCCACGGTGACAAGGAGGCCGTGGACGTCCTGCTGGAGCACCCGGGCGTGAAGGCTATCAGTTTCGTCGGATCCACTCCCATTGCGCAGTCCATCTACAAGCGGGCGGCCGACCATGGCAAGCGCGTCCAGGCGCTGGGGGGCGCCAAGAACCACATGGTGGTCCTGCCGGACGCGGACCTGAACATGGCGGCAGACGCCGCCGTCTCCGCGGCGTACGGCTCCGCGGGGGAACGGTGCATGGCCGTCTCCGTGCTCGTGGCGGTGGGCAATATTGCCGACGACCTGGTGAACGCCATTTCAACCCGCATGGCGGATCTCAAGATCGGTCCCGGTACGGACCCGGCCTCGCAGATGGGTCCACTCATCACCAAGGAACACCGGGACAGGGTGGCTTCCTACGTGGCGGGGGCAGCCGATGAAGGCGCCACGGTTGTGGTGGACGGTCGCGAGCAGGTGTTCGACTCGGACGGCTTCTTCATTGGGGTCAGCCTGGTGGACCACGTGAAGCCGGGCATGAAGGTGTACGACGACGAAATTTTCGGTCCTGTGCTCTCGGTGGTCCGCGCGGACAGCTACAGCGACGCCGTCAGGCTGGTCAACGAGAATGAGTTCGGCAACGGCGTTGCCATCTTCACGCGCGACGGCGGGGCTGCCCGCCAGTTCGAGTTCGACGTCGAAGCGGGCATGGTGGGCGTCAACGTGCCCATTCCGGTGCCGGTGGGGACGTTCTCCTTCGGCGGCTGGAAGAACTCGCTGTTCGGCGACACCCACATGTACGGCCCGGACAGCATCCGCTTCTACACCCGCGGCAAGGTGGTGACCACGCGCTGGCCGGATCCGTCCACCTCCGTGATTGACCTCGGCTTCCCGCAGGTCGACTAGGCGCCAGGCAGGGCCGCTATTTTGTCAGTGCCTCTTGGCAGACTTCAGTCATGGAAGGCAACGGCGGGCCGGGGCAGGCTCAGGCAGCAGCGGGACGCGGGATCACGGTCAGGGACCTCAGCGGCCGGGCTGCAGGCCCGGGCCACGGTGGTGTTCGATGGCCGGCAGCGACATACCCAGGCTGAAGCCGGACTTGCACCTGATGAATTGGGCAAGGGAGTTGCCGCGCAGATCGCTTTGGCCCGGCGTGAATCCCCGGCCCGCGGCGGCCGGCTGCTGGGACTGGCCAAAGCCCTCGTAACCGAAATGCCCCACACCCTGGCTGCCCTGCAGACCGGGCAGCTGAATGAATGGCGCGCCACGCTGCTGGTAAAGGAAACAGCCTGCTTGTCCGCGGCCGACCGGCACGTGAGCCTGCGCCCGGCACCGGACACCATGACCTATCTGACTGCCCTGCTCCCGGTCACCGCCGGCGTGGCCGTCCACGCGGCGCTCAGCCGCCAGGCTGACACCCTGCGTTCGGGCGGGGATGGCCGCTCCCGAGGACAGATCATGGAACCAGCCCGCCTCCCGGGATATGGCGTCGTCCCGGCGTCCTGGGCAAGAGCGGCGGTCACACTGTTTAAGGAAGGCCCAAGCGGCGACACGGACTCCTCGGGTGGGTCTAACTCGGCGGGTCTAGCGCAGGCGGGTATTCGGCATGGCTCCGCCGGCTCTACACGGCCCCGGAGACCGGCGACCTGATAGCGATGGATTCCCGGGCGCGGCTCTTCCCGCCAGGGCTGCGCCGCTTCATCCAGGCCCGGGATGACACCTGCCGCACACCCTACTGCGATGCGCCGATCCGCCACCACGACCACATCGTCGCGTGGCACCTCGGCGGACCCACCAGCCACAGCAACGGCAGCGGACTCTGCGAATCCTGCAACCACACCAAGGAATCACCCGGCTGGCGCTCCGAACCACGCCCCGGACCCCGACACACCCTGCAAATCCACACTCCGACCGGGCATACCTACCAATCCACCGCGCCGCCACTACCGGGGACGCAGGGACTTGGGATGGAACCGGCGGCCTGACCACAACCGTTGCTATCCGGCCCGACCGGGGGCACCATCGAGACATGACCAAATACCTCATCTCCTTCCCGAGCGAAGCCATGGTGCTCACCGACGAGGAGTTCCCGATCGTCTTCGCCGAATCCCACGCTGTGATCGAGGAGGCGAAGGGCGCCGGCGTCTACGTATTCGGCGGTGGGATCGAGGAGGAAGCCGCTCCGGTGCTGGTCTCCGCCGACGGGTCGGTGAGCACCGAGATCTATCCGGGCTCCGAACTCAACGGTGGGTTCACCGTGCTGGAGCTGCCGACGCGCGAGGACGCGGTCGAGTGGGCGAGGAAGATCGCGGTGGCCTGCCGTTGCTCGCAGGAGCTCCGCGAGTTCGGGTATGACCCGGCGAGCTAGCGGTCCTGGCCGAGTACAACTAGCCCTTCATGATCTCGTCTAGCCCTTCATGATCTCGTCGCGCCGGGTCATGTATTCCTCCATGGCGATCTCGCCGTTGCTGTACTGCTGGTCCAGCTCGGCCAGTTTCCGCGCGCGGAAACCCTGCGGAGCCGACGGCGGCGGAGGAGTGGCCGGAGCGGACGGCTGCTGCGGTTCCGGGCGTGACTGGTTGGCCGGATAGCCGGGGCTGTCTTCGTACGGCACCTGTCCGGGGCCGCCCGGGGCCGGATATCCGGCGGGCGGGTAACCGGGGTTCTGGTAGCCGCCATTTTGGTACGGCTGGTCCAACGGGGGCTGCTGCGGGCCGCCGAGTTGGCGGAACCCGCCGCCGAAGTAGTCCTGCTGGGTGTAACCGTCGCGCGGCTGGTTGTTCGGGCGGTCCGGCTGCTGCCCGGGAAATTGGCCCGGGTACTGTCCATTGAATCCTTGGTTTTGGTTCCTGCCCCGGACGGACTTCCGGTACATGCGCATGGCAAAGGGAATCAGGAACGACAGAATGATGATCCAGAAGAACATGTTGCTCACGGTGGACGGCCTCTCAGAAGTGTCCCTTCAGTTTAACCCCCGGCTGCCAAGCCCGGCCCTGTCCGTCGCCGGCGGCACCCCAGCCCGGTAACTTCCGGGCCACTTATTTCCGGACCACCGGCATTTCCAGGAACTTTCCGTAGGCCTCAACTGCCTTGTCGACTGCACGGTCGGTGCCTGGAGTGGCGGCATCGCCGGGTTCCGGTCCGGTGCGGATGTCCAGCTCACAGCTACCGCCGGCCAGGACATGTCGCCAGGAACCGATCATGCGGCCATCCCGCAGCACCACGTGCATCGGAGAGTCCCGCTCGGGCAGTGCGGGGGCGGTGCCGCCCAGGAAGTGACGCGTGCGGGAATAGCCCATGACGTATTCGTCGTAGCACTGGATAAGGTCGATCCGGGGTTGTCCATCCGCCGCAGGTTCGCGCCGCGAGTCCGGCTTGAAATGAACCTCCACACCGTCCAGCGCGGCGGTCTCGAGGGCATCGGGGTCAATTTCCAGCGCCAGTGCCAGCCCGAGCCGGACGTCCGTGACGGTGAGCCCGGACCAGTCGGCACAGTCCTTGGCGGTGGCGGGTCCGCGGCTTTGGAAATAGCGCCGGACAAGCTCGGCCAGGGCCGCCGGACGGTCGGCGGGGCCAGTTGGTGCTGCCGGAACGCGCTCATCGAAGAGGGCATAGGTCTGGCGCAGCGCGCCGCCCTTGCTGCGGACGGGCGTTCCACTGGTCAGCACGCCGCTGATCTCCGCGTGCATGATCAGGTACGCCAGCTCCAGGCCCTTGCCCGTAAAACCGCTGCGCTGCAGTTCCGCGGAGAGCTCCTCCCGGGTCTTGTGGGCGCCGCCGGCCACGGCACCGGCGAGGACCCCGGCGCTCCGGGACGCCGCCGCGGCGTCGATGCCCGTCTGCCGGTACATGCCTTGGTTTCCCTGATGCAGCCGGGGTGCGGACAGCGCCATCAGCCAGCGGAGGTCGTCGCGGTGAACAAAGTGCCAGGTGGGCCGCAGGATGTGCGTCCTGAGGATCCGGCCGTCGGCCACCGCCTGTTCAACGTCAGCAGCGGATGCCCCTGCCGTGCGTTGCGCCAGGGACCAGCGGGCATAGGGGAACTCCTGGGACTGCACGGCCAGGAGGTTCTTCAGGGCGTCTTCCGGCGTAGCTGCGCGAGGCGCGCGCAGCTGCTGCCGTCTTAGCCTCAGCCTGACGACGTCGTCGGCGTCCACCCGGGCCCTACCTCCGCCCGGGCTCTAGTCCGGGGACCTCGCCTGAACCCAACGGCATGCCGGGACCGAAAACCGGACCCGGTGTGGGCCGTTTGGCAGTGACGCCGTCCCCGGAGGACTGGTGGCGCAGCCGGCGGACAACCCACGGAACAAAGTATTCGCGTGCCCACACCAGGTCGCCGGACCGCGCCTCGCGCCAGTTGCGCTGGGGGAGGGGCTTGGGGGAGAGCGGCTCCAGGGTGTGGTGGATGTTGAGGGAATCCAGCACCATGGCCGCGATGGTGTGGTGGCCCAGCGGCGAGAAGTGCAGGCGGTCCTGGTCCCACATCTGCGGGTCGCTGAGCTGGCGCAGCGACCACATGTCGGCAATGACGGCGTCGTGCCGTGCCGCCACGGTGCGCAGGTTCTCGTTGTAGATGGCGATCTTGCTGCGGAGCCTGCCGAGGACGGAGGATCCGGTGTCCGGGCCGTTGAACAGCACAACGGTGGCGCCGCCAAGGCTGAGGATATGCACCACCGAATCGAGCTTTTCCGCCAGCGCATCGGGGTCGCCGCCGGGCCGGATGAGGTCGTTGCCCCCTGCGGAGAGTGTCACCAGGTCCGGTTTGAGGGCCAGGCACGGTGCCAGCTGCTGGTCCACGATCTGTTCCATGAGCCGCCCGCGTACGGCCAGGTTCGCGTAGGCGAAATCAGCGTGGCCACGGCTCAGTTCCTCGGCCACCCGGTCGGCCCAGCCGCGGTGCCCGCCGGGGCTTCCGGGCTCCGGGTCCCCAATGCCTTCCGTGAAGGAATCGCCCATGGCTACATACCGGCCCCAGGGGTGGGCATCAACGGTGTCCTGCGGATTGGGAATGGCTTCAGTTTCGCTCACGTTTCCATCCTGCCTCGTTAGCCTCAAGCTACGCCACCGTAGGTTGTTACCCGGGGGTAACTGCAAGAATGGATCCATGACTGAAGCCGACGTATCCACTGCCCCTGTTGTCCTGTGGTCCACTCCTGGCGCAGCGCGCTCGGGAAAGCCTTTGCTGGTCCTGCTGCACGGTTACGGTGCCAACGAACAGGATCTGCTCAGCCTGGCAGATCTGCTGCCCGGCGATTTTGCGGTGGCATCCGTGCGTGCCCCCATCGCGATGGGTCCGGGCTTCACCTGGTTCCCCCTGACGGATTCCGCGGACTATTCCCTTGACGCGGTCAAGAGTGCCGCCAGCTTCGTGCTGGACTGGCTCGACGGCGTCAAGGGCGACCACCCCTCCGTCACGCTGCTCGGGTTCTCCATGGGCATGGCGATGGCCACGACGCTGCTGAGGCAGCGCCCGGCGGACTTCGCCGCCGTCGTCGGACTTTCGGGGTTTGTGGTGAATGCCGGCGGGGATCCGAGCTTCCGCGACGACGAACTTAACGGCAGCGTCCCGCTGTTCTGGGGCCGTGACCAGCAGGACCCCGTCATCACCCAGGACAAGATCGAATACACCATGGGCTGGGTGCGGGGCCACGTGAAGCTGACGAAGGTCCTCTACGCGGGAATGTGGCACGGGATCAACCAGCAGGAGATCGGCCACGTGTCCGAGTTCCTCACCCACGAGGTGCTGAAGAAGTAACTTCAGGAGCCGGCCGCGGGGCGCGGCCGGCCAGCCGGGGACAGTTAGGAACCGGCGGGGGTCGAAATCCGTACGGTCCTGCCATTCACGGTGACCGTGTCGCCGTGGTGGAGCTGCCGTCCGCGGCGGTCGTCGATTTCGCCGTTGACCTTGACCAGCCCGTTTTTGATCAGCTCCGTGGCCTCTACACCGTCCTCGACCAGGCTGGCCAGCTTCAGGAGCTGACCCAGGCGGATCATGTCGTCGCGGATGGGGATCTCTTCGATTTCCGGGTTGCTCATACAAGCAATGATGCCTGACGTAAGGTGAATCCAGTGACCCAAGCACCCCGTCTCCCACTCATTGCAGGACTACCGCTGGCTGTGGGCGCCGGACTCGCCATTCCCGTTCAGGGCCGGATCAACGGTGCTCTGGGCGCCCGCTTGAACGATGGCATAGCCGCCGCCGTGGTGAGTTTCACCACGGGACTGGTCGTGATGATCGTGGTTTCGCTGGTCGTGCCGAGGGGACGCCGCGGGCTGGCCCAGATCCTGCCGGCACTCCGGGAACGGCGGTTTCCGCCGGTCTATGTGATTGCCGGCGGCATCGGCGCGTTCTTCGTTTTTGCCCAGGCCTTCACCGTGGGCCTGCTCGGAGTGGCGCTGTTTACTGTGGCCACGGTCACAGGACAGACCCTGAGCGGGTTGCTGGTGGACCGGCTCGGCATCGGCCCCGCCGGCAAGAAGTCCGTCACCGGAATCCGGGTCCTGGGCACTGTGCTGACCATAGCCGCCGTCGCCTGGGCCGTGTCCCCGCGGTTCGGCGGCGCTGGGGCCGGCGGCCCCGCGGGAGGCGGCGCGGACCCGGCACGGCTGCTGCTGCCGGTGCTCCTGCCCGTCATCGCGGGCTTCCTGATGAGTTTCCAGCAGGCCATGAACGGGATGGCCACAGTGCACTACGGCACGCCCATCGCGGCGACCCTGGTGAACTTCATCTCCGGCGCCACCGTGCTGTGGCTCGCCTGGCTGATCAAACTCGCTGTCGCCGGAGCCGGCAACGGCCTGCCCGCTGAATGGTGGTACTACCTGGGCGGACCGATGGGGTGCGCGTTCATCGGCCTGGGCGCACTGCTGGTCCGGAGCCTCGGCGTGCTGGTCACCGGGTTGGGCATGATCGCTGGCCAGCTGTTGGGTTCGCTGGGCCTCGACCTGGTGCTTCCCGCCCCCGGCACGGTGGTTGCCCTGCCCACCGTCCTCGGCACGGTCCTTACCCTCGGTGCGATTGTCCTGGCCACCCTGCCGTGGCCGCGGGGCGCCCTCAAGCGGCAGCCGGGCCGGTAGGCTAGGACACGCAGCTTCCTGCACATCTTTCCTTCGTACCGCCCCGCCCGGCAACCAGCCGGGTACTGGGGCCTAGAAACCGCGCGGACCGCACCCAGCGGCCCTGTAGAAATTGGAGTTCCCCATGGCAGCAAAATCCGTTCTCGACCAGGTCATCTCGCTCTCCAAGAGGAGGGGCTTCGTTTTCCAGGCCGGTGAAATCTATGGTGGCTCCCGTTCTGCCTGGGACTACGGGCCCCTCGGCGCCGAGCTGAAGGAAAACATCAAACGCCAGTGGTGGCAGTCGGTGGTCCGCGGCCGCGAGGACGTGGTGGGCCTGGACTCTTCGGTGATCCTTCCCCGCCAGGTCTGGGAAGCGTCCGGCCACGTGGAGGTCTTCTCCGATCCCCTGGTGGAGTGCCTCTCCTGCCACAAGCGCTACCGGGCCGACCACCTCGAAGAAGAGTACGAGGAAAAGAAGGGCCGTCCGGCCGAGAACGGCCTGAAGGACATCGCGTGTGCCAACTGCGGCACCCGCGGCGAATGGACTGAGCCCCAGGAATTCTCCGGCCTGCTCAAGACCTTCCTCGGCCCGGTGGCCAACGAGGAAGGCATGCACTACCTGCGCCCGGAAACCGCGCAGGGCATCTTCGTGAACTTCAACAACGTGCTCACCACTTCGCGGAAGAAGCCGCCGTTCGGCATCGGCCAGATCGGCAAGTCCTTCCGCAACGAGATCACGCCCGGAAACTTCATCTTCCGCACCCGTGAATTCGAGCAGATGGAAATGGAATTCTTTGTCGAGCCGGGCACGGACGAGCAGTGGCACCAGTACTGGATGCAGGAACGGATGGACTGGTACACCGGCCTGGGCCTCAAGGCCGATAACCTGCGCTTCTTCGAGCACCCGCTGGAGAAGCTGAGCCACTACTCCAAGGGCACCACGGACATCGAATACCGTTTCGGTTTCCAGGGCTCCGAGTGGGGCGAGCTGGAAGGCATTGCCAACCGCACGGACTTCGACCTCTCCACGCACTCCAAGGCCTCCGGCCATGACCTGAGCTACTTCAACCAGGCCACCAACGAGCGCTACACCCCGTACGTGATCGAGCCCGCCGCCGGCCTGACCCGTTCCTTCATGGCGTTCCTCATCGACGCCTACACCGAGGACGAGGCCCCTAATGCCAAGGGCGGCGTGGATGTCCGCACCGTGCTGAAGCTGGATCCGCGGCTGGCTCCGGTCAAGGCCGCCGTGCTGCCGCTGAGCCGCAACGAGGACCTGTCCCCGAAGGCAAAGGCCCTGGGCACCCAGCTGCGCAAGAACTGGAACATCGACTTCGACGACGCCGGCGCCATCGGCCGCCGCTACCGCCGCCAGGATGAGATCGGCACGCCGTTCTGCATCACCGTGGACTTCGACACCCTCGAGGACCAGGCCGTCACCATCCGCGAGCGCGACACCATGAGCCAGGAACGTGTCTCCCTGGACAAGGTGGAGGGCTACCTGGCCGCACGGCTGATCGGCGCCTGAGCATGCCCATCGAATACCGTGAATGGCGCGAGGGCGACGACCTGGCGCTGCTGGAGCTTTGGGGAGGGCCGGAGACCGAACAGGCCCGGCAGTTCCGCGGCACCCTGGCCCCTTCGGGCAACTCGCCGTGGCGCCGCTGCATCGTGGCCGAGGACGTCGTGGATGGTGTGGCCATCCCGATCGGTGCGGCCGTGGTCCACGAGGCCTCCCTGCACCCGGAGCGGCTCTGGGCCTACATCGAGGTGGCGCGGGATCACCGCCGCGCCGGCGTCGGCTCCACCCTGCTGACGATGCTCCGACACGAGGCCGGCCAGGCGCCGTCGGGCGTTTCCAGCCTGCGGACCAAGGTGGAACCGGGCACGCCCGGAGCCGCTTTCGCCGAAGCTGCCGGCCTGGCTCCCATCCAGCGCTCACGCCTTGTTGTCGTGGAGCCGGGGGCGCTCAAGCTGCCAGTCTTCGGCGACGGTTCCGAGGCCGCGGCCTCCGAACAGATCGAGGATCTTGCCACCGGCTCCGTGGAGCTCAGCGACGTGGTGGGCCGGTACTACACGGCCGTTCACGGCTGGGACAGCCCGGGCGAGCTGGGCATCGGCACCGTGCAGCGGCTGTTTCTCGACGAGCTCAGCGGGGCGCACGGCGCCATTGTGCTGCGGGCCCCGAAGGCCAGCGCGTTTGGCCCGGGCGTCCCGGCCAGCAGGAAGGGCCGGCTCGAGGCGTTCGCCATCAGCTACGCGGAGCTTGCCCCCGGCGGGGAGAACGCGGCGGGCGGCGACGGGTCGGCGTCGGGCCAGCCCACGGACGTATTCGTCGGCCATGAGCCGAAGCTGTCCGAGGATGAAGCCCGCTTCGCCGTCCGCGACCTGCTGGCGCTCATCGCGTTCCAGCACCCCGTGGTGCTGGAACTGGATGACTCGATGGCTGCGCTGCGCGCCGTCGTCGAACCTTTGCTGGAGAGCGGCAAGGCCCGCCTGGGCGGTACCGAAACCCTGGTGGTTTCCGACCCCGCCTAGCCCTTAACCCTGCTGACCCGCAGCGGATGCCGTCCCAACGGCACCTGCTGCGGGTCAGCGTGGTTTAAGGGATGACCGGCGGAACGAACTCGAACGTCATTCCCAGCAGCCACACGAGCAGGAGCACCACAGGCAGGTGGAACACGAACTGCAGGAATGTGAAGCCCACCAGATCCCGGGCCCGCAGCCTGAGAACCGCGAGCAGCGGCAGCATAAAAAACGGGTTGATCAGGTTAGGCAGGGCCTCGGCGATGTTGTAGATCTGGACGGTCCAGCCCAGGTTCATGTTCACGTCCGTCGCAGCCTGCATCACGTACGGCGCCTCCACCAGCCATTTGCCGCCGCCGGAGGGAACGAACAGCCCCAGCACGGCGGTATAGAGGGCAATTACGACGGCGAACGCACCGCCGCCGCCGATGTCCGAGAAGAATTCGGCCAGGTGCGCCGAGAGGGACATCCCGCCGTGGCCGGTGGCCTTCGTGAGGATGGCGGCCATGGCTGCATAGAGCGGAAACTGCACGAGGATGCCGGCAGTCGCGGGCACGGCCTTGGTCACGGCCTGCAGGAAGTTCCGCGGAGTCCGGTGCAGCACCAGGCCCAGGATGAGGAAAACCAGCAGGTATCCGTTGAGGCTGCTCACCACTGTCAGGAACGGCTTGGAGAGGAACTGCGACACCACCCAGCCCAGGGTCAGGATCCCGGCGAGGACCGGCAGGATCATGCTGTATTCCAGCCATTCGCCGGGCCGGGACCGCGGCGCCGGTTCGCTGGGTTCGTCGTCGAGATCCACCCCGAGGTCCTCGGCAGTACGCACGGCGGCACCGCGCGGCGCCGAGAAATGGGCGATCAACGTGGTGAGCGCCATAAGGATCGCCAGGGTGAGCAGCGACTGCCACGTGAAAATCGTGGTGCCGAAGTCCAGGACTCCGGTGATTTTGAGCAGGGCAGGCGGCAGCGATGCAGCCGTGGCCTGCAGCTGGGCGGCCGAGGATGACAGCCCCAGTGCCCACACGGCGCCGAGGCCCATGAAAGCGGCCGCCCCGAGCGCGCGGTAGTCCACTGAAAGGTCCTTGCGGCGCGCGATGGCGCGTGCCAGGAGCCCGCCGAAGATGAGGCTGAGGCCCCAGTTCAGGAAGGACACGGACATGGAAAGCATCGCCACGAAGCTGACGGCGGTCCGGGCCGTCGACGGGACAAGCGCGAGCCGGTTGATGAGCCTTGCCACCGGCGGGGACGTCGCCACCACGTAGCCGGTGAGCACCACCATGGCCATTTGCAGGGTGAACGCGGTGAGGTCCCAGAATCCGTTGCCGAATGAATCGGCGATGGACTGCGGCGAGGCGCCGATGGCGAGGGCGGCCACGGCAATGAGGACCACCCCGGCCAGCGCGAAGATGTAGGCATCCGGGAACCACTTTTCGGTCCACGCCGCCAGCCGCTGGGCCAGGCGGGCCAGGCCGCGTTCGTCGATTTCGCTTCTTGTCAGGACTGTGTCTGCCACAGGAACGATCCCTCTCCATTGAGTGCGTGCGTATGTGTGCGTGCGTACCCATGGAGCCTAGCCACAGCGTGCGTTAGCCGGCCGAAGCGCGACGTCGGCCCGCGCGCCGCGGCCCCTCGGCCTCCTCCAGCCGCCGCCGTTCCACATCCGTGGGCGCACCGCCGCCCAGATGTGCGGGCATCCACCATACTCCGGGCCGGGGTGTGAGCGGGAAATCCGCAATGGCCGTGTCGATGCCGTGCTGCAGCACGGCCCGGAGCCGCGCCGTTGCTGCCGGCACGTCAGCATCGGCGCCCAGCCGGCCGGAGTCCGGCCGGAGCGGCTCACCCACATGGATCCGCACCGGCGCGCGCCAGGCGCGGCGCGGGGAGAACGCATGCTGGCGAGTCAGCAGCCGGTGCGCTCCCCACACCGAGACGGGAATGATCGGCACACCGGCCTCGGCCGCCATACGCACGGCCCCCGTTTTGCACTCCCGGACCGTGAAACTGCGGCTGACGCCCGCCTCCGGAAGGATCGCGATGTATTCGCCCTCGCGGAGTTTCGCGACGGCGGCGTCGTAGGCGCCCGAACCGGACCCGTAACCCACCACAACCTGCCCGGCGGCGCTGATGGCAGGACCCGCAAACCAGTGATCGGCCGCGCCCTGGGTGATCAGGTAGCGCATCTGGGCCCGGCTGTGCCGCCACAGGAGCAGCTCGGCAAAGGCGAAATCGAGGTACCCGAAGTGGGTGATGGCGACGACGGCTCCCGCACCCGGCACCGCTTGGCGGGACGGGCCGTTGAGGCGTCCGGCTGGCGGGAGGTGCTCCTTGCCCGTGATAATGACGCGGATCCGGAAGAGCCACCGCAGCGCCAGTCCGGTGCGGACAATGAAGCGGTAGAAGCGGTCATTCGGCTGCGGCCGCCACGCCATCTCAGTGCCTGCCCGCCGGCCGGCGCGGCGGCCAGGGGATAAAGCCCGACGTCGACTCGACGTATTCCTTGTAGCCCGGCCGGGCGGACATCGCCTTCTCCGTCAGCGGCTTCCCGGTTTTGCCTGCGAGGGCCCACACCATCAGGGCGGGGGACAGGACCGTGAGGATTCCGGGCCAGGAGTCTGCGGAAATAAGGAACAGGCCGGTCCAGGCGGCGGCGTCGCCAAAGTAGTTGGGGTGCCGGGTGTAACGCCACAGCCCCGTGTTCAGCACGGTTCCCTTATTGGCGGCGTCCTTCTTGAACTGTGCGAGCTGCCAGTCACCCACGGTTTCGAACACGAAGCCGATGACCCACAGCAACACTCCGAGGATCGCCACCCAGCCCAAGGCGCCGGTAGCGAACATCCCGACCTGCACGGTGAGCGAAACGAAGAACATCACCATGCCCTGGGGCAGGTAGACACGGCGCAGCGCGTAGGCATTGCGTGAGCCGGGTGCCGTACTGAGCATTGCCTCGTAGCGGGGGTCCTCATGGCCGCCGCGGGCGCGCCAGCCGATGTGCGTACCGAGGCGGAGGCCCCACACGCCCGTCAGCAGCAGGAGCAGGAGGCGCCTGCCGTCGTCGCCCGTTCCGGCGGATTGCAGCCACGACACTGCGGCAACCGCTACGAAGCCGGGTCCCCACGCCACGTCCATCACCGAGTGCCGCCGCTGGGCGACGGCCACGGCGAAAGTGACCGCCAGGACGCCGGCCACGGCCAGGGCTGTCCACGGCAGGCTGGCCAGGAAGTCGTTTATCGGAAATGCCGCCATGGTCACAGCACCACCGGGATGCCCGGCGCTGTTGCTGGCAGCAGGGCATCAAAGCGTGCCGGACCGCCCCCGATTTCCGCGCCCGCGGCTTCACCGAAGGCCTTGAGGACAAAGCCGGTGGCCAGCGTGTGCCACAGGCGGACCCTGCGGAACATGAAGTGGCCTGCCCCGGCCAGGGACACGTAGCGCAGCTCGTCGGTCAGGGAAGCGGCGCGCTGTGCAAATTTCAGCGATTCGGCCGGGCTCGTCCAGCGGTCCGCGGTGCCGTGCACGATGAGCACTTTGCGGCCGGCGACGGTCTCAGCGGGTGTCCCGGCGCTCAGCCACGGGGCCAGCGACACCACGGCGTCAACGAGCGGATCGTCGGCCACACAAATGGCGGTGAGCCCGCCCATCGAATGCCCCAGCAGGTACACGGGCACGCCAGGGTGCTGTTCATGGATCCGGGCCAGCGCCCACCGGGCATCCTGCAGCGGTGACATGTCCGGGCCGTTCCAGCCGCGGACGCTGTTCCGGAGCGTCCAGACCGCGAGTCCGTGCTTGCGGCCGGCGCGGTGCAGGTGCCTTGCGAAGGGCACCATGCGGGCGGGGCTCAGATGCCGCGCTTCCACTGGCTCGTAGCTGTGCGAGCGCCCGCCGTGGAGCACCAGGGCCACGCCGCGGGTGGTGCCCGCAGCCTCCCTCGCGGTGAGCACAGGCTTGGTGCTGACTTCGTCATTCCTGCGATTACCCATGCGGGCCTCCAGACTCCTCGTCCTACAGTTATAAACCCCGGGATGCCGGGGTTTAGTTCCGGGCGGAGCCGGGACTGCCAAGGCGCCGGACATTCCCGCGGTCATACAGGAGATTCGGAGCCGCGGCCCCCACCGATTGCCGCGTCGTGGCCGGCCCCGAAACTCCTTGACGGTGCCGGCGGACGGGTGTATCCCTGTCCCGTAAGCTCCGGTCGTTAAACCCGATGGGAGGCGAACCCCAACGGTCCGGATCCGAAGTCGAAGAGGATCGGTGGTACTGCAAATGAACGCAAAAACGCTCGACACCCTGCGGGAACAGGTGCGCGGGCAAGTGATCACCCCGGATCACGCGGACTACGACTCCGCCCGTGCCGTCCACAACGGAATGATCGACAAGCGGCCCGCAGCGGTATTGCGGGTTGCGCAGGTGGCGGACGTCATCGCCGCGGTCAACTACGCCAGGGACAACGCCATGGACCTCGCGATCCGTGGAGGCGGACACAGCGGGCCGGGGTTTGGCACGGCGGACAATGCGCTGGTCATCGACTTTGCCAACACCCGGGGTGTCCGGGTCGATCCGGCCAGCAAAACAGCCAGGAGTGAGGCCGGCGCAACGTGGGCCGACTTCAACCACGCCACGCACGCGTTCGGGCTGGCGACCACCGGCGGCATCGTCGGTTCGACCGGTGTTTCGGGGCTGACCCTCGGCGGAGGCATTGGCTACCTGGACCGGAAATACGGACTCAGCTGCGACAACCTGCTTTCGGCCGACGTCGTCACCGCGGACGGGAAGTTCCTTACCGCCAGCGAAAACGAGAACGAGGATCTGTTTTGGGCGCTGCGCGGCGGTGGCGGGAACTTCGGCGTCGTGACCTCGCTGGAATACCGCCTGCATCCCGTGGACATGGTCCACGCCGGCATCATCATCTACCCGCTGGAGCACGCAGAAACCGTCGCGAAGTTCTACCGCGAGCATCTGGCGGCAGCACCCGAGGAGCTGGGCGCTTTCCTCGCCTTCCACCAGGGGCCGCCGGTTCCGTTTCTTCCGGAGGAATGGCATGGGAAACCGGTCTGCATTGTGGTCGGCATGTGGACCGGCGACCCGGCCGAAGGGCCGGCCCGCTGGCAGCCGTTCCTCGACGCCGCGCCGGTGGCAGGGTCCATGGTGGGACCGATGCCCTATCCGGCCTTGAATTCGGCCTTCGACGGGATGTATCCCAAGGGGCTCCTGGCCTATTGGAAGGCGGCCTTCCTGTCCGAGCTCAGCGACGGTGCCATCAACGCGCACCTCGAGTACGGGAAGCTGGTGCCGAGCATCTCGACCGCCGTGCACATCTACCCGATCGACGGCGCAGTGCACCGTGTGGGCGTAACGGACACGGCGTTCCCCAACCGCAACGCCAAATTCTCCCCCGTCATCGCATGCCATTGGGAGGATCCCGGGGATTCCGAGGCGAACATCGCCTGGGTGCGGGATTACGCGGCGGCGCTGCAGCCCTACTCTGAGACCGCGGGGTACATCAACTTCCAGGACAGCGATGACTTGCCCCGGGTCGCGGAGAACTACGGACCGAACTATGCACGGCTCGCCTCGATCAAGGGCAAGTACGATCCGGGCAACCTGTTCCATGTGAACCAGAACATCAAGCCCCAGTAAAGTGCAGGTATGAGGTTTTACTGCTGATGGGTGCCGGACACTCCCACGGTCACACAGATGATTCGGATCCGACACCCCGGGCTCTCGCCGCCCGCAAACGGGCCAACTGGCTTCTCGCGGCGGTGCTGATTCCGCTGACGCTCCTGACCCTGGCGGCCATGGCCATGCTGTGGCCGTCCGGGAACAAGGCGGACCTGAAGCTGGCCAGCCCGTATGCGGCGGCACCGGGTGTGACCTTCGATACCGGCAAGATCCAGCGCGTGGTGGTGGAAAGCTGCATCCAGGGGAGCGCCCAGGGCGCCACGCCACAGCAGGGCGCACAGCCCGGCACAGGTCAGGAGGGCACAGGTCAGGAAGGAACTGGCCAGGAAGGCGCCGCCCAGCAGGGGAGCAACTGCACCTTCGCCTTCACCGAGCCGGACAAGGGCGGCAACCCAGTCAAAGTGGTGATCAACCCGGACGTGGTGAAATCCCACGGCGTCAAGGTCGGGGACAACATCCGGTACCTGAACCTCTCCAACGCCCAGGGCGCGTCCGCCGGCCAGGGCGCCCCGGGGTATATCTTCGTGGACTTCGTCCGCACCATGCCCATCATCCTGCTGGCCGTCCTCTACGCCGTGGTGGTGATCGCCGTCGCTCGCTGGCGCGGGCTGCGGGCACTGATCGGCCTCCTCGGCGCCTATGCGGTGCTGGTGTCCTTTATGCTGCCCGGGCTGGTGGAGGGAAAACCGCCGTTACTGCTGGCGCTGGTGGGATCCACGGTGATCATGATCGGGGTCCTCTACTTCGCCCATGGATTCTCGGCGCGCACCTCCACGGCGCTGCTGGGCACGATGTTCGGCCTGGGCATCACGGCGCTGCTGGCGGCATGGGCCACGGACGCGGCAAACCTGGCCGGGGTGGGCAGCCATGACGCCGCTACGCTGGCCAATATTTCGGACAACATCTCCATTTCCGGCATCATCCTGTGCGGCCTGATCATCTCCGGACTCGGCGTGCTGAACGACGTCACCATCACCCAGTCCTCCGCGGTGTGGGAACTCTACGAGCTCGCACCGGAGACAAGCTCCCGCCAGCTCTTCTCCTCCGCCATGCGGATCGGCCGCGACCACATCGCGTCCACTGTCTACACCATCGCCTTCGCCTACGCCGGCGCAGCACTGCCCATCCTCATCATCGTGATGCTGTACGACCGCCCCCTCGGCGAGGCACTGACCAGCGCCGAACTGTCCGAGGAAGTCATCAGGACGCTCGTCGGTTCCGTGGGGCTGGTGCTGGCCATCCCTGTCACCACGCTGATCGCGGTGCTGGTGGTCAAGGCCACGGGGATCAAACCGGCCACCGGCCTGCAAACCGGCGGCAATGCTTCCGGCAGTACCCCTTCCGCGCGTCCGCCCGTGACGCCCGACGACGTCGGGGACACCGGCGCGCTCGCAGCGGCAGCGGCGGTTTCGCGCGGTGGCCGAACGCGCGCGGCCGGTTCCCGCGCTTCCCGCGACGACAGGAGCGAAGCAGGGACCGAAGCCGTGCCCGGCGGCCGGCGCGCACGGCGGGCCGCAGAACGGGAGTAGCGGGCACCCGCCCCCCGTCGGACCGGTGTTCCGGCGCACCGAAGCGCACGTCTCGCCGATTTGCCCGGCTTTGAGACAATGAACGGGTGACTGTTGTAGCAACGCCTCCCGCCCCCAAGCTGGAACTCCCGCCCCTGAAGCTCGGCCCCATCACGGTGGACACCCCCGTGATCCTGGCGCCCATGGCCGGAATCACCAACTCCGCCTTCCGCAGGCTCTGCCGTGAATACGGCGGCGGCCTGTATGTGGCGGAGATGGTCACCTCCCGCGCCCTCGTGGAGCGAACTCCCGAGTCGTTGCGCATCATCTCCCATGACGACGATGAAAAGGTCCGGTCGGTCCAGCTGTACGGCGTGGATCCGGTGACCGTGGGCCAGGCAGTGCGGATGCTCGTCGACGAGGACCGGGCGGACCACATCGACCTCAACTTCGGCTGCCCGGTGCCCAAGGTGACCCGCCGGGGCGGCGGCTCAGCGCTGCCGTGGAAGATCGATCTCTTCACCTCCATCGTGCAGACGGCAGTCCGGGAAGCCTCCAAGGGCGGCATCCCGCTGACCATCAAGATGCGCAAGGGCATCGACGAGGACCACCTGACGTACCTCGACGCCGGCCGGATCGCCCGCGATTCCGGAGTCGCCGCCGTCGCGCTTCACGGCCGTACGGCCTCGCAGTTCTATTCCGGCCAGGCTGACTGGTCCGCCATCGCGAGGCTGCGTGAGGCTCTGCCGGATGTGCCGGTGCTGGGCAACGGCGACATCTGGTCCGCGGAGGACGCCGTGCGGATGGTCCGCGAGACCGGAGTGGACGGAGTGGTGGTCGGCCGCGGCTGCCAGGGCCGCCCGTGGCTGTTCGGTGATCTCCAGGCTGCCTTCGAAGGCAGCGACACCCGCCACAAGCCGAACCTGCAGCAGGTGGCGGAGGGCGTGTACCGGCACGCCGAACTCATGGTGGAAACCTTCGGCGACGAAGGCAAGGCCCTGCGTGAAATCCGCAAACACATGGCCTGGTACTTCAAGGGCTACGTGGTGGGCGGGGAACTGCGCACCAGGCTGGCCCTTGTCAGCAGCTTGCAGGGGCTGCGGGAAACGCTGGCCGAGCTGGACCAGGATTCCCCATACCCCGGTGTGGACGCCGAAGGCCCCCGCGGCCGTGCCGGTTCCCCCAAGAAGCCCGCACTGCCCAAGGACTGGCTGCTCAGCCGGCAGATGGACGTTGACCAGACCCGCGACATCGCCGCCGCGGAACTGGACGTGTCAGGTGGCTGAAACACGGACTGCAGCACCCGTTCTGCCGGGCTACGACGCCCACGACTCCGCCCGCTGGGTGGAGGAACCGCCCAAGACCACGTACCGCTCCGACTTCGAACGGGACCGGGCACGGGTCCTCCACTCGTCCGCGCTGCGCAGGCTCGGCGCCAAGACCCAGGTGGTGGCCCCGGACACTGACGACTTCGTCCGCACCCGGCTCACGCACAGCCTGGAAGTGGCCCAGGTGGGCCGCGAACTGGGGCGGACGCTCGGCTGCGACCCCGACGTCGTGGACACCGCCTGCCTCAGCCACGACCTCGGCCACCCGCCGTTCGGACACAACGGCGAATCCGCGCTGAACGAAATGGCGCACGGCATCGGCGGTTTCGAGGGCAACGCCCAGACGCTCCGGCTGCTGTCCCGGCTCGAGCCAAAGGTCCTGGCTGCGGACGGAACGCCGGCCGGGCTGAACCTCACCCGCGCCAGCCTGGACGCGGCCGCCAAATACCCGTGGTCCGCGCTGAACGCCCCGGTGATCCACGGCCAGCGCACCAGCAAGTTCGGCGCCTACGAGGACGACCTGCCCATCTTCGACTGGCTCCGCCAGGGTGCCCCCGAGCGCCGGTCCTGCCTGGAGGCCCAGGTGATGGACCTCGCCGACGACATCTCCTACTCGGTCCATGACGTCGAGGACGCCATCGTGGCCGGCCACTTCCAGCTGCGCTGGATGGACAACCCGGACCACCGTGCCCGCGTAGTGGGGTATGCCAAGCAGTGGTACCTGCCCCACAACGACCCCGCCGCCATCGACGCCGCCCTGGCGCGGCTCGAGGCCACTGACGTCTGGGTGCGCGAAGCGGACGGCAGCCGCAAGGCCATGGCGGCGCTGAAAGACATGACCAGCCAGCTGATCGGCAGGTTCTGCCAGAGCGCACTGGAAACCACCCGCACCGTCTACGGCCCCGAAAACCTGACCCGGTACAACGCCGAGCTGATGGTGCCGGACGAGACCGTGATGGAAATCGCAGTCATGAAGGGCCTGGCCACCACTTTTGTGATGACCACCGAGCACCGCCAGCCGATCTATGAGCGCCAGCGGGAGGTCCTGCACGCCCTGGTGACGGCGCTGAACGCCACCGGGGACCGCCACCTGGAGCCGATGTTCGCCGCTGACTGGCGTGACGCGGCCGACGACGGCGGCCGGCTTCGCGTGGTCATCGACCAAGTCGCGTCGCTCACCGACGGTTCCGCGCTGGCCATGTACGAGCGGTTGGTCGGCAGCCTGCCGTCGCTTTGGTGACATTGGACGCACCCGCCGTCCCGCCGCCGCCGGGCCAGCCGTCGGTGTCGCACCCGGGGACTAGGATGGCTCTGTGGCTGGGCTGATCAAACGCGAAGATATTGACGAAGTACGCCAGCGCACGGACATCAAGGAAGTCATCGATGGCTACGTGACGCTCAAGGGCGCCGGCCTGGGCTCGTTCAAGGGCCTGTGCCCCTTCCACGACGAGCGCTCGCCGTCGTTCACGGTCCGCCCCCAGGTGGGCCGGTACCACTGCTTCGGCTGCGGCGAGGACGGCGACGCCATCTCCTTCGTCCAAAAGCTGGACCACTCCTCCTTCCATGAAGCCGTGGAAAAGCTGGCCGCCAGGATCGGCTTCGAACTGCGGTACGAGGACGGCGGCACAGGTCCCAACCGGGAAGAGGTGGGCAAGCGCCAGCGACTCCTGGACGCCCACAAAGTGGCTGACGAGTTCTTCCGTGCCCAGCTGCTGACTCCCGGCGCCGCGGAAGGCCGGAACTTCCTCCATGGCCGCGGCTTTGACCGCGCTGCCGCCGAGCAGTTCGGCGTCGGCTACGCCCCGCAGGGCTGGGATGCACTGCTCAAGCACCTCCGCGGCCGCGGCTATACGGACGCAGAGCTCAGACTCACGGGGATGTTCTCAGAAGGAAACCGCGGGATCTACGACCGCTTCCGCGGGCGCCTGATCTGGCCTATCCGGGACATCGCCGGCGACACCATCGGCTTTGGCGCCCGCAAACTCTACGAGGACGATCAGGGCCCCAAGTACCTCAATACTCCGGAAACCACGCTCTACAAGAAGTCCCAGGTGCTCTACGGCATCGACCTCGCCAAACGGAACATCGCCAAGGACCGCCAGCTGGTGGTGGTGGAGGGCTATACCGACGTGATGGCCTGCCATCTGGCAGGAGTTCCGACGGCGGTGGCCACCTGCGGCACCGCGTTCGGCGCCGACCACATCAAGATTGCCCGGCGGCTGCTGTCCGACGACGGCACCGGGGGAGAGGTCATCTTCACCTTCGACGGTGACGCCGCCGGCCAGAAGGCCGCCCTGCGGGCCTTCGAGGAAGACCAGCGCTTCACGGCGCAGACCTACGTCGCGGTGGAGCCCACCGGCGCCGACCCCTGCGAGCTGCGCCAGGCCAAGGGGGACGCCGCTGTCCGGGACCTGATAGGTACCCGGCGGCCGCTGTTTGAGTTCGCCATCAGGGCATCCCTCAAGCGCCACAACCTGGACACGGTGGAGGGCCGCATCGCCGCGCTGCGTGAGTCGGCGCCGGTGGTGGCGCAGATCCGCGACGCCGGAATCCGGCCCGCCTACGCACGCGAGCTTGCGGGCTGGCTCGGCATGCCCGTCGAGGAGGTCAGCCGCGCAGTAGGCGTCGCCGCCAAGCGTGCCGCCCAGGGCGAATCGCCCGCAGGCCAGGGCGGGGCGCAGCAGCGCACAGGCGCGACTCCCGGCATTGCCGAGTTGCCGGCGTCGGGCGTTGTGCCGTCCTTCAACAGGCCGGATCCGCGGGACCCGGTGGCGTCCATGGAGCGGCAGGCGCTGGAGGTGGCGCTTCAGGAGCCCGCCATGCTCGCCGGAGAGACCTGGGACCGGTTCAGTGCGGCCGGGTTCAGGACCCCTGCCTACCAGGCCGTCCACGACGCCATGCGCGCCTCCGGGCCGGGCCTGACCGTTGATCCCGTGCGGTGGGTTGAACAGGTGATGCACGAGGTACCGGAGCCGCTCCGCCCGCTGGTCTCGGAGCTTGCCGTGGTGCCGCTGCCGGCGAGCAACGCGGAAGGCGTGCTCAAGTATTGCCGTGACATCCTGGCCCGGCTGTTTGAACTCCAGATCACCAGGGTCAAAGCGGACAAGATGGGACAGCTGCAGCGGCTCGATGCCTCGGCCCATCCAGAGGAGTTCCAGCGGCTGAACCGGGAGCTCATGGTGCTCGAAATGGAGCGCCGTTCGCTGCGGTCCGACGCCTGACTGCAGCCCCGCGAACCGGGTCCGGCGGAGTGCCGATCCACTCAATTTCGCTTACCGGGCGGGTGTTTGCTAGGCTAGTACCCGCTTCATTCCTCCTTAGCTCAATTGGCAGAGCATTCGACTGTTAATCGAAGGGTTGCTGGTTCAAGTCCAGCAGGAGGAGCGCGCAGTCCCCGTTCCGGGTCACCGGGACGGGGACTTTTTTATACCCGGGCGGGGTATTTCGGGCAGCTGCGGCAGCCGATTTCCCTTTGGGGCAAAACCTTTGCTAAGGTCATACCTGCTTCATTCCTCCTTAGCTCAATTGGCAGAGCATTCGACTGTTAATCGAAGGGTTGCTGGTTCAAGTCCAGCAGGAGGAGCGGACAGGCCCCGTTGCCGGCGAACAGCCGGCCACGGGGCCTTTTTTGTTTGGGCGCTAGACGAAGTCCATCTCCACCTGCAGGAAGCGCTCCGCCTCGGCGACGGCGGCCTGGAACGCTTCCTCCTCAGTGGGGGACTTCCGCGGCTCCCGGGGGTGCCACTCGTGCGGCGCGGAGTGCACCCTGGTGAAGCCGCCGTTCGGTGGGGCGTAGAAGATGCCGAACCGCTGGACAGGCCATTCAGGAGACGTTTCCGGGGCCACCAGGAGCGCGGCGTTGAACGCGGGGTTGAACCACTGGGCGATCGGGCGGCGCCGGTCCTCGGTGAACAGGCCGGCCGCGTACAGGGCTGCCGACTGGGCGCTGGTCTGAGTGCACAGGCGTTCCCACCACAGGGGCAGGATGCCGCCGTCGCATCGCTGCCACGTGGCCGGTAAGGGCTGATGGTGCTGCCAGTCGGGCACAGAACAACTTTATCGCGCGCTCAAGTCCGGGAACAGGGCCGTTAGGGCCGGTTCCAGGGGCCGGGATTGACCCGGTACAGCAGGGCCGAGCCGGCAATCGCGCCCAGAATGATGCCCATGGCCGGATTCCCCATGGCTCGTCCGGCGAAATACCCGGCGACGGCGCCAAGCACCGCGCCGAGGAACAGCCCCCTGCGGTTGCGGTGCGGTTTCCTGGCCATGGGTTCAGCGTACCCGGACGCCTCGGGAGCTAAGGATCGCGGAACTCCAGTGCACCGACGGGACGCTAGTGGATCGACGGGACGGTACGGGGCCGGACCACCAGCCACAGGGCGGCCGCGGCCAGCAGGATGCTCGAGGCCTGGACGCCGCCCATGACGGTGGCCGAGATGTCGCCAAACCAGCCGACCACGGGGGACACGATGCCGGCCATCATGAAGGTGGCGGCGCCCAGCAGGGACGCGGCCGTTCCCGCCTGTGCTCCGTGCTTGGACAGCGCAAGGACCTGGACACAGGGGAACGTGAAGCCGGTGCCGAGGATGTAGAACCAGAGCGGCACCATCACGCCCCAGAGCCCGAAGCCAAGCTGGTCGAATACGACGATCAGCACGGCCATCAGGAACATCCACGCGGTGGAACAGGCCAGGATCCACTGCGGCGGGACCCGCCTGATCACTCGGGAGCTGGTCTGGACGCCGGCCACGATGCCCAGCGAGTTGATGCCGAAGAGCAGGCCGTACTGCTGGGGCGTGAACCCGTAGACGTCCTGGAAGAGGAAGGGGGAGGCGGAGAGGTACGCGAAGAGTCCGGCGAAGTTCATGCCGCCAAGCAGCAGCAGGCCCACGAAGATCCGGTCCGAAAAGAGGAGCTTGTAGCGCTGCCCCGCAGTGAGGCCCGATTTGCCCCGGAGTTCGCGGGGGAGGGTTTCGCGCACCAGCAGGCTGGCGGCGATGATCACCAGCGTGCCGTAGCCGGCCAGGAAGTAGAAGATGCCCGGCCAGGGCATGATGAGCAGCAGTTGGGAGCCAATGACCGGTGCCAGGATCGGGGCCAGGCCGTTAACCAGTGCCATCCGGGAGAACATCCGCACCATGGCGTACCCGCTGAAAAGGTCCCGCACCATGGCCATGGCCACCACGCCGCCGCCGGCCGCGCCGATTCCCATCAGCACCCGGAAGAGTCCGAGCGTCGCCAGGTCCGTGGAGAGCGCTGCTCCCACTGAGGCGGTGATGTGCAGCGCGGTGGCAAGGATCAACGGAAGCCGCCTGCCGAACTTGTCGCTCAGCGGACCCACCACCAACTGACCCAGGGCGAAGCCCACGGTGGTGCCCGTCAGTGTGAGCTGGACTTCCGCTTCGGACACCTCGAGGCTGGCCTCGAGGGCGGGGAAGGCCGGGAGGTAGAGGTCGATCGTAAAGGGGCCAAGGGCCGTCAGGGCACCGAGGAGGAGGATGTACAGGAGTTTCCGGTTGCGGCTCAGGGAGTCGCCCGGATTGGCGGGGATGCTCACGGAGAACCATCCTATGGCCCTCAGATCATACTTTTACAGCGTTGCAGGGCGCGCCACGCGTTATTACCCGAAGGAGGGCCCGAACCTGAATGATAGTTTTGTCAGCGGGGAGTGTGTGAAGCCGCGCAGGCCCCCGGAATCCAGCGGAATCCGAATCAAAGATGGAACCAGTTAGGCGGGATCGATGAGCGGACGACACAGCGGGCGGACCAAGGGCGGACTGAGTATTGGGGCACTGCCCAAAACGCTGAGGCTGGTTGCCAAGCTGGCGCCAAGGCAGCTCAACGACGAAATTGCCCTCGCGAAGATCGAGATCAAGCGCAAGGGAATCCAGGTCGGGGTGGCGGCCGCGTTCTTCGCCGTTGCACTGGTGTTCGTAGCCTTCCTCGTCGTCGGACTCATCGTTGCCGCGATTATGGGGCTCGCCACCATCATGCCTGCCTGGCTGGCTGCCCTCCTGGTGTGCGCCGTTTTCCTTGTTATCGCCCTCATTGGCGCGCTGGTCGGCCTGCGGAAATTCAAGAAGGCCATGCCCCTTGTTCCCGAAGACACGATCCGCGGACTCAAGCACGATCTCGGCATCGTGAAGGAAGGCTCGGACTTCAACCCGGCCATTCTGGATCCGTCCTCCGAGCAGGCCAAGGCCGCCAAGGCGGCCAAGGAAGCGCAGAAGGCAAAGGACAAAGCGGAGAAGGAAGCAAAGGAAGCGGCAAAGCCGGACCTGGGACCCGCCCCCACGGAAGCCGAGCTGCGGAGCCGCCTGGACAAGCGCCGTCGCCACCTGACCGGCGTCCGCGATGAGCTCGGCGAGGAACTGGACGTCAAGACCCAGGCCCGGATCCTTCTGGGCGCCACCCAGGCCCAGCTGAAGACCGGCAAGGAACGCGCCGGCCAGCAGTTCGAATCCCTCGGCCGCTCTGCGTCCGGCTTCCTGAACCGGGCCAACGAGGGACAGGCGGGAGTGCGCTGGAAGCCGCTGGCGGCCCTGGCCGCCTCGGCCGCGGTCTTCGTTGTCCTGCTCCGCAAGCTCCTGAAGGGGTAGGACCCCCCGGCCACTACTAAGACAGGCCACACCAGGACAGGGCACTACCCGCAGCCACAACGGGAACGGAAGGAGGTTAGGGATGAGGTTCATCAACGCCGGCGAACGGCCGGGCCAGCGGCATGTGGATAGTGACGCAGTCTTCACCATCCCCAACGTCCTGACGGTCCTCCGGTTCATGGGTGTTCCCCTGTTCATCTGGCTGGTTTCGGCGCAGAAGGAGTATGCCCTGGCCGCGCTGGTACTGGTCATCATGGGCGGCACGGATTGGGTGGACGGATACATTGCCCGCCGCTTCAACCAGACGTCCCGGCTGGGCCGGATCATGGATCCGATAGCGGACCGGCTGGCGCTCATTGCTGTCGCGGTCACCCTGGTGATTGCCGGCGTCGTGCAGTGGTGGTACCTGACGGCCCTGGTGGTTCCGGATGCCATCCTGTTGGCCGCTTCGCTCTACTACTTCCGCAGCCACCCCGACCTCCCCGTCAGCCGCATCGGCAAGATCCGCACCGCTCTCCTCCTCGTGGGCACCCCGCTGTTGGTACTCGCCAAACTGCCTATTCCGCTGACCGAGGTCTATTTCGCCGCGGCGTGGATTTTCCTTGGCCTCGGGCTGCTGGGCCACTGGGTGGCCGGCTACAACTACTTCCTGGCTATCATCCGCAAAGGCCGGCTCAGGGCCGCCGCCGACGGCGGACCGGGCTGATGGTGTGGCTTGCCGTCTTCCTGGCGGTGCTGGGCGCCTTTTGCCTGGCCATCGGCGCACAGCGCCAGGGGAGTGCGGTCAAAGCGGACACCGGCGGCCTAGCGCTGAGCTCGCATGGCTTCCTTCGGCTGCTCCGGAATCCGCGCTGGGTGTTCGGGCTGCTGATGCTTTGTGCCGGCATGGCGATGAATGCCGTGGCCCTCGTATCGGCGCCGCTGACGGTGGTGCAGCCCATCGGTGCAATTGCGTTGGTCATCACCACGGTTGTCAACGCCAAGGACCAGGGCCTGAGTATCAACCGTGCCACTGTGGTGGCCATCTCAGCCTGTGTCACCGGCTCGGCGATGTTTGTCCTGCTGGCCGTGAACGTGACGGTGGAAAACCATCACGTGAGTTTCGACGACGAACTCACCATCGTGCTGCTGCTCACCCTGGCCGTGGGCCTCTTCGGCACCCTGGCGGTGGTGTTCAGACAGCGGATGAGTGCCTTCATCTACATCCTCGGTGCCGGCGTGCTGTTCGGCTTCGTTGCGGTGCTGACCCGCATCATCGGCAAACACCTGCTCGATCCGAATGGGCTGGCCCTGCTCAACGTGCAGTGGTATTCCGTGGTGGCCATCGCGGCTGCCGGCGGCCTGGGCTCGTGGTTCGTCCAGTCGGCATACTCCGGCGGACCGCCGGACCTTGTCATCGCCGGACTGACGGTCATCGACCCCATTGTGGGCATCGCCATCGGTATCGCCATCCTTGGCGAACTCCGGTCGGATGTCCACGCCGTATTGGCGATTGCCATGGGGGCGGCCGCTTCCCTTGCTATCGTGGGGGTAATCGCCCTCTCGCGGCACCATCCCGAAGTGACCAAGCGCAAGAAGGACGCGCGCAAGGCCGCTGGACGGGTGTCATAGGGCGAGTGCTATCCAGACTTCACCAGAAGTCCCGGCGCCACCGCGCCGAGGGACAACTGGCCGCTACAGCCAGTGCTGACCGCACCGTGACCACCAGGAGCTCTCCACGTGACCATGCCCGACAGCCAGCAATCACTCACCATCCTGATTGCTGCGGACACCTACCCGCCACACGTCAACGGAGCCGCACAATTCGGATACCGGCTGGCCAAAGGCATGACCGCGCGCGGACACGACGTCCATGTGCTCGCGTGCCGGCCGGACAAGGGCAAGAGCTTCACTGAGCTCCGCGCGGAAGGCACCGTGCACCGGATCCGTTCCCACTCCGTGCCCACGCACGAGTACTTCCGGATCACCTTCCCCTGGGAAATCAAGAAGGAGATCAGCCTTCTGTTTGACCGCGTCAAGCCAGACGTAGTGCACATCCAGAGCCACTACATGATCGGCGAGCACGTGCTCTACGAAGCCGAGCGGCGCGGCGTCCGGATTGTGGCCACCAACCACTTCATGCCGGAGAACCTGAACCCGTTCCTGCCGTTCCCGCAGTGGTTCAAGGACATTGTGGGACGCATCTCCTGGAAGGACATGGGAAAGGTGATGGGCAAAGCCGACGTCGTCACCACCCCCACGCCTCTGGCCGCCAAGGCGATGCACCAGCATGCCTTCCTGCGCAAGGTCCTGCCGCTCTCCAACGGCATTGACTCCGCTGCCTATGAGCTCCGGGACGGCGAAGTGATCAGTCGGCACCCGCATCCCACCGTGCTGTTCGCAGGCCGTCTCGCCGAGGAAAAGCACGTCAACATCCTCATCGATGCGGTCGCGAAAACCCCGGCCGAACTTAACGTGCACCTGGAGATCGTGGGGGGTGGCGAAGTACGGGCCGCCCTCGAGTCCCAGGTGGCGCGGCTGGGGCTGGAATCCCGGGTGAAGTT
Organism: Arthrobacter sp. ISL-69; assembly: GCF_018613775.1. NCBI lineage: Bacteria > Bacillati > Actinomycetota > Actinomycetes > Micrococcales > Micrococcaceae > Arthrobacter > Arthrobacter sp. ISL-69. The sequence goes on along the minus strand of NZ_JAGGPO010000017.1, from coordinate 158,186 downwards.
CCTGGGCCTGGCCAGCGATGCCGAACTGCGTGAGGCCTACATCAAGGCGGACCTGTTCTGCATGCCAGGAACGGCCGAGCTCCAGTCCCTGGTCACGCTGGAGGCCATGTCCGCCTCCACCCCGGTGCTGCTGGCGGATGCGATGGCGCTGCCGCACCTGGTGCGTGACGGAGAGAACGGCTATCTCTTCACCCCCAATGACAGCGACGACCTTGCCGCCAAGATCACCCGCGTGCTTCAGCTTCCGGCCGAGGAGCTTGCCACGATGGGAAAGGCCAGCCGCTGTATGGTGGAGCCGCACAGCATCCAAGGGACGCTGCAGACGTTCGAGGACCTCTACTACGGCGCCAGCTACGACGACAAAGTGGTGTAATCGCCAAGCGGTGCAATCGCCGGCGTCCAATCCGAGCGTGCCGCCGGCGCCCGGGGTGCTGGTGCGCGTAACAGGCGATTACTATTGCTAGAGTGTTTTTGCCCCGGAACTGCGGAGGCTCCCTGCGGAGCCGGCAGTCCGCGGGGCGCACGGGGCTATAGCTCAGCTGGTTAGAGCGCGGGACTCATAATCCTAAGGTCCTCGGTTCAAGTCCGAGTAGCCCTACGAAACTTCCAGGCCCAAGTCGGTCTGTGCCAAGGAGCCTGTGCCGAGGAGCCGCGGCCGATGTTCAGACATCGGCGCGGCTCCTTTTTCTTTTGCTGCAATGAGCCCCGTGCCCGCTTGCCCGACCGCTTCCGCTGCGGTATGTTACTCGTGAGTAACTTATGCTGGCTCGTCGCCCGGGACCTTTGGTCGCTGCTGATCACACGTGAAGGAACAACATGTCCAAAGCTGCAATCGACACCAACAACCTGCCGTACGCTGACGGCGACTTCTTCGCCTTCGAGCAGTTGCTCAGCGGCAAAGAGGGGGACCGGCTGGCCGAAGTCCGGGAGTTCCTGGCGCGCGAGGTCAAGCCGATCGCGGTCGACTGCTGGAACCGCGGCGAGTTCCCGATGGACCTGATTCCGAAGCTGGCCGAGATTGACCTCGTCAGCCCCGTTCGGCGCCAAGGCTACTCCAACCTTTTCGCCGGCATCCTGCACGCTGAGGTCACCCGTGCGGACACGTCCATCGCCACGTTCATGGGCGTCCATGACGGTCTGTTCACCGGGTCCATCGAGGCCCTCGCCTCGCAGGAGCAGCAGGAGGCATGGCTGCCGGATATCTACTCGCTTCGGAAGATCGGCGCCTTCGGCCTCACCGAGCCGCTCGGCGGCTCCGATGTCGCCGGCGGCACCCGCACCACTGCCCGCCGCGAGGGTGACAGTTGGATCCTCAATGGCGCCAAGCGCTGGATTGGCAACGCCACGTTCTCCGACTGGGTGGTCATCTACGCCCGCGACCTCGCCGACAATCAGGTCAAGGGCTTCCTCGTGGACACGGCGACCGAGGGCTACAGCGCCACGAAGATCGAAAACAAGATCTCCCTGCGCACCGTCCAGAACGCCGACATCATGCTCGAGAACGTCGTGGTGCCGGACTTCTTCAAGCTCGCCAACGCCAACAGCTTCCGGGACACCAATAGGGTCCTGAAGGTAACCCGGCTTGCCGTGGCCTGGCAGGCCGTCGGCCAGCAGCTCGCAGCCTTCGATGTCGCCAGGCGCTACGCAGTGGAGCGCAGCCAGTTCGGCCGGCCCATCGCCTCCTTCCAGCTGGTCCAGAACCAGCTCGTGCAGATCCTCGGCAACGCCGTCAGTTCGATGGGCATGATGGTCCGCCTGTCGCAGCTCGAAGACGCGGGCGAAGCCAAGGACGAGCAGTCCGCCCTCGCCAAGGCCTTTACGACGGCCAGAATGCGCGAAAGCGTGGCTATCGGCCGCAGCCTCCTCGGCGGCAACGGCATCGTCACCGACTTCGAGATGGCCAAGATCTTCTCGGATGCCGAAGCCATCTACTCCTACGAAGGCACGCACGAGATCAACACCCTGGTGACCGGCCGCGCGATCACCGGCATTTCGGCAATCGTCTAGCCCTACATCCTCATCCCGGCACCAGCAGGGGGAGCAGGATGGAGGGCCGCAGGTCTGTCACCAGGGACAGCGGATTGATGTATTCCTCGCCCCGCCGAACGCCCCAGTGCACGCACGGCAGCGCTGCGCAGTGGCCTGGCAGTACCGTCCCGAGGACGTCCCCCTTCGACACTGTGGCGCCGGTCGAAAGGTGGCCTTCCACCGGCTCGAAACTGCTGCGGAGCCCATTGCCGTGATCGATGGTGATCACCGGACGGTCCACCACCATGCCCACGAAGCTGACGGTTCCCGACTCCGGTGCGGTGACCGGGGCGTCGTCGGCCGCCGTCTGGAGATCCACGCCGCGGTGCCCGCTCATCCACGGCTTGTCCGGCGGGTCGAACGCGCGGAGCACTGCCGGCCTGGGCGTCAGGGGCCAGCTCCAGCCCGCTGTCGGAGCGGCGGAGGGTCCGGCCGCCGCACTGGAGGCGGCCTCGGTAACCGGGGCCGTCGCGGACGCGGCCAATACAAGGGTTGCCATCAGGATCCGGGTTTTCATTCCCTCACCCTGCCAGCGCCGCGCATTCGCTGACAGTGGCGCGTAGCGTTATGTGGACAAGCCGGAAAAGAGTCCGCAAAATGTCAGGGCGGCGGGCCCGGAAATGGTCCGATCCGGCGGGGCCGCTGTAGTACACTTGACGGAGCAGTTTGCTGTGCCCTCAACGATGCCCGGCCGGCGGTTCAAGTACTTTCGGGTCGCTTGGTCCTCCAAGCCGTTCTCGTCAGCACGTCTCATTCAGAGGTGTGGGGGAGCAGTGGCTGACTACGCGTATCCAGCCCTCCTCATGCGAAGCCAAAACTTCCGCTGTGAAGGACTGTGCCTCCTGCGGTCCGTGCCCTATGGCCCGGATGGGAAGCGCAGTGGATGCCAGGAGCAACGCCCGCCTGGGCGAAGCTAATCAACCGTCAACTATTGGCAGGGTAAGAGAGCCTTGGGTTCTCTCATGAATGACCTGCCGGAAGGAGCGTCGGCATGCCCGTCGTAACTATGCGCCAGCTGCTTGACAGCGGCGTCCACTTTGGACACCAGACCCGTCGTTGGAACCCGAAGATGAAGCGATTCATCTTTACGGAGCGCAACGGCATCTACATCATTGACCTGCAGCAGTCGCTGTCCTACATCGACCGTGCCTACGAGTTCGTGAAGGCCACCGTTGCACACGGCGGCACCGTTCTCTTCGTCGGTACCAAGAAGCAGGCGCAGGAATCCATCGCCGAGCAGGCCACCCGCGTTGGCCAGCCGTACGTCAACCAGCGTTGGCTCGGCGGTATGCTGACCAACTTCCAGACGGTCTCCAAGCGTATCCAGCGTATGAAGGAACTCGAAGAGATCGACTTCGACGACGTCGCCGGCTCGGCGTACACCAAGAAGGAACTGCTGCTCCTTCGCCGTGAACTCACCAAGCTCGAGACCAACCTCGGCGGTATCCGCAACCTGACCAAGGCACCTTCCGTGCTCTGGATCGTGGACACCAAGAAGGAACACCTCGCCGTTGACGAGGCCAAGAAGCTGAACATCCCGGTTGTTGCCATCCTGGACACCAACTGCGATCCGGACGAAGTCGACTTCCCGATCCCGGGCAACGACGACGCCATCCGCTCCGTCAACCTGCTGACCCGCGTTGTTGCTGACGCTGTTGCTGAGGGCCTCATCGCCCGTAACCAGCGCGCAACCGGCACCACGGAAGCTCCGGAAGAGCCGCTGGCCGAGTGGGAGCGCGAACTCCTCGAAGGCAGCAAGTCTGAAGAAGCTCCCGCCGCCGCAGAAGCTCCGGCTGCTGAAGAGGCTCCGGCTGCTGAAGAGGCTCCGGCTGCTGAAGAAGCTCCCGCAGCTGCAGAGGAGGCCCCGGCAGCTGCCGAGGCAACCGAAGCTGCCACCGGCGAAGCCGACGCTGCCAAGTAGGCAGACAAATAAATCTGGACCATCCCCGGCACTGTCCGCAGTGCCGGGGGTTTCTGACAGGATGGCCGCTCACTCGGTGAGCTGCCGTCCTGTCAGTCCGTACACCACACAAAATTTCTAGACAGAGGGGTTCACATGGCGAACTACACTGCCGCTGATATCAAGGCTCTGCGTGAGCGCACTGGCGCCGGCATGATGGATGTCAAGAAGGCTCTAGACGAAGCCAACGGTGACGCCGAAAAGGCCATCGAGATCATCCGCATCAAGGGCCTGAAGGGCGCTACCAAGCGTGAAGGCCGCTCCACCGCAGAAGGCCTGGTTGCTGCCAAGGTTGACGGCGGCGTTGGCGTGATGATCGAAGTCAACTGCGAGACCGACTTCGTGGCAAAGGCTGACAAGTTCATCCAGCTCGCCGACAAGGTCCTGGCCATCGCGGTTGAGTCCGGCGCTGCCGACATCGAGACCCTGCTGGCCACCGAGGTTGACGGCAAGTCGCTGTCCGAGGTTGTTGTCGAAGAGGGCGCAATCCTCGGCGAAAAGATTGTTGTCCGCCGTATTGCCCGCATCGAGGGCGGCACTGTCGACGCCTACCTGCACAAGACCTCCAAGGACCTCCCGGCCCAGGTCGGCGTCCTGTTCGCCGTTGAGGGCGAAGGCGACGCAGCCGCAACCGCAGCACACGACGTTGCTGTCCACGTTGCCGCAATGGCTCCGAACTACCTGACCCGCGATGACGTTCCGGCTGAGCTTGTTGAGTCCGAGCGCCGCATCGCCGAGGAAACGGCCAAGGCTGAGGGCAAGCCCGAAGCAGCCATGACCAAGATTGTGGAAGGCCGTGTTACGGGCTTCTACAAGGGCGAGGTGCTGGTTGACCAGGCATTCGCCAAGGATGCCAAGAAGTCTGTGGCGCAGATCCTCGACGAGGCCGGCGTCAAGGCTACGGCCTTCGCGCGTTTCCGCGTCGGTTCCTAGTTAGGCACGCAAAGGGGTGGTCACTTCGGTGGCCGCCCCTTTTGCATGCAATCGCAGCCTCAGGGCTGCACGTACGGGCCGGGGAAATGACACCTTTGGCCATCCGGCACGATAACCTAGCTCAGAGCTCATTTACGGGAAGGCACCATGGAAACCGTCAACAATTCTGTCCAGTCAGAGAAGAGCCGGCGTCGCGTCCTCCTGAAACTGTCCGGCGAGGTCTTCGGTGGCGGAAAGCTGGGCGTGGACCCTGATACCGTCCGCGGGGTCGCCAAGCAGATCGCCGCAGCCGTTCCCGACGTCGAGGTTGCGATCGTCGTGGGCGGCGGCAACTTCTTCCGCGGCGCCGAACTGTCGCAGAGCGGCATGGACCGCTCCCGTGCCGACTACATGGGCATGCTGGGTACCGTGATGAACTGCCTCGCGCTCCAGGACTTCCTGGAACAGGCCGGCGTCGAGACCCGCGTGCAGAGCGCCATCACCATGGGCCAGGTGGCCGAGGCGTACATTCCCCGCCGCGCCATCCGCCACATGGAAAAGAACCGCGTCGTGATCTTCGGCGCTGGCGCCGGACTGCCGTATTTCTCCACCGACACCGTTGCTGCCCAGCGTGCGCTGGAAGTCCACGCCGACGTCGTGCTGATGGCAAAGAGCGGAGTGGACGGCGTCTACACCGCCGACCCCAAGAAGGACCCCAGCGCCGAAAAGCTGGACCACCTCAGCTATGACGATGCCCTGCGCCGCGACATCCGCGTTATGGACCAGACGGCCATGACCATGTGCAAGGACAACAACCTCACCATGGTGGTGTTCGGCATGGAAGGCGAAGGCAACGTGACCCGGGCCATCCGCGGCGAGCAGCTGGGCACCGTAGTCACCCCCTAGCAACGGCTAGGATGATTTGAGGAAGGCCGGCCCGGTGGGCAGGCCGCAAAGACGGAACGTACCGTGCATTGTTCCGGCTAGCCGGAATGCACCAATTTCTGAGGAGAGACCGTGATCGAAGAGACCTTGCTCGAAGCCGGGGACAAGATGGACAAGGCAGTCGAGGTAGCCAAGGAAGACTTCGCCTCGATCCGCACCGGACGGGCAAACCCGGGCCTCTACAACAAGGTGCTGGTGGACTACTACGGCTCGCCCACCCCGCTGCAGCAGCTGGCTTCCTTCGCGATCCCGGACGCGCGCACCATCCTCATCACCCCGTTCGACAAGACGGCACTGCGGGATATTGAGCGCGCCCTGAGCGACTCCGAGGTGGGCGCCAACCCGTCCAACGACGGCAACGTCATCCGGATCACCATCCCGGAGCTGACCAAGGAACGCCGCAAGGAATACGTCAAGATCGTCAAGTCCAAGGGCGAGGACGCCAAGGTGTCCATCCGGAACATCCGCCGCAAGGCCAAGGAAACGCTGGACAAACTGGTCAAGGACGGCGAGGCCGGCGAGGACGAGGGCGCGCGCGGCGAGAAGGAACTCGACGCCATGACCAAATCGCACGTTGACGGCATCGACGACCTGCTCAAGCGCAAGGAAGCCGAGCTGCTCGAGGTCTGATGGATCAGGCACAGCAGGCACCCGGACACAGGGTCCGGGTCCGGGGGAAGCAGCGCTCCAACCCAACGCCCAAGGCCGGACGGAACCTTCCGGCCGCCACCGCTGTGGGTCTGGCAATGCTTTTCGCCGTATTGGGGGGTCTCCTGTTCCTGCCGCTGGGATTCGTCCTGGTCACCACCACCTTCGCGGTGTTCGGCGTCTGGGAGATCTTCCGGGCGCTCGAGGTAAGCGGCACCCGGCTGCCCATCGTCCCCGTGATGGTGGGCACCGTCGGGATGCCGCTGGCCGCTTATTTCGGCGGAGTGGAGAGCCTGCTGTTCGCCCTGTTGGCCAGCAGCGTGGCGGTGCTGTTGTGGCGGACCATCGAGAGCGCAGCCGGATCAGCGCGCAGCATCTTCGCGGGCGTGTTCACCTTGGCCTGGGTGCCGTTCTTCATCAGCTTCGCGATCCTGCCGCTGCATGCGGTGGGAAGCGTCACGCCGGTGGGCCTGTGGCCCGGCGGAGTGATTCCGCCCGGTGCGTGGCAGATCGCCACGATGCTCCTGCTGGTTGTTTCCAATGACACGTTCGGCTACCTCGTCGGGGCCTCCTTCGGGAAGCATCCCATGGCGCCCAAGATCAGCCCGAAGAAATCCTGGGAAGGCTTCGCTGGATCGATCGGCGGAGCCATTGCCGTGGGTGTCCTGGCGTGCCTCTTCCTGCTGGACAAACCCTGGTGGGTCGGTGTGGTGCTGGCCGTGGGCATGGTGGCGGCGGCAACCATCGGCGATCTCGCCGAATCCATGGTCAAGCGGGAGCTAGGTATCAAGGACATGAGCAGCATCCTGCCCGGACACGGCGGCGTCATGGACCGCCTGGATTCAATCGTCTTCGCCTCTCCGGCGGCGTTTATCCTGTTCACAGCTGTTTCCGGAGCCTGAGGCGTCCCGCCTGGCAACAGTTCGGCGCCTTAGACTGGTGCGGAGCAAAAACAGCTGAACAGCACTGAAGGAAGCATAGTGACAGTGGACATTCAACGGCAGATACCTGCGTCATTCGACCGTGTGCAGCGGAACGAATACGGCTACAACGCCAAGCAGGTGGACCAGTTCCTCCAGCGCGCACGGGTTTCGTTTGAGAATCCTGCCGCAACCGCCCAGATCATCAAGAGTGCCGACGTCCGGGCTGTCTGCTTCGATCCCGTCAAGGGCGGTTACGCCGCGGCCGGGGTCGACGCCGCCCTGGACCGCCTGGAAGACGCCTTTGCCCGGCGCGAGCGTGATGAACTGATTGAGGCACGCGGCGAGGACGCCTGGCTCCGCGAAATCGGCAAGCTGTCCGGCCTGCTGCGGGGCCGGCTCCACCGTCCCGACGGCGACCGGTTCCGCCGGCCGTCCGGCGGCCGGGGCCGAAGCTACAACACCGTGGACGTGGACAACCTGTGCCGCGACCTCATCGGGTACCTCGAAGAGGACCAGCCGCTCAGCGTGGACAATGTCCGCCGCGCGGTCTTCCGTCCGGCCAAGGGCAAGGACGGCTACGAAGAAACCCAGGTGGACGCCTTCCTTGACCGCGTGGTCGAGCTGATGGCCGCCATCGACTGACAGGCCCCGAGGCTCTCAGGCCTGCCGGCTCTCCTAGCGTTCGGTGGCCAGCGGACGTTCCGGTGTGTGCAGCCTGGTCATCACCTTCGTGAGCGTCCGCGGCACGCGGTCCTTGGTGGCGCGGGACACCAGGATCATCACGGCGAAGGCGGCCGGCACCGTCCAGGCGGCGGGCTGGGCCAGCCATTGCGGCATTGCGGCGCCGGACGCAGCCGGACCGGACAGTGCGCCGGCAACCAGGGCGCCGCCGCACAGGACACCCCCTGTCACCATTCCGGCGATGGCTCCGGCGTCGGTAAGGCCGCGCCACCAGATCCCAAGCAGCAGGGCAGGGCAGATCGTGGACGCGGTGAAGGCGAAAACGAGGCCCACGCTTCCGGCCAAAGCCAGCGAGTCCGTCATGAAGGCGAAGCCCAGCGGCACGGTGGCTGAAATCAGCGCAGCCAGCCGGAAGCCGCGGACACTCCCGCCCAGCACGTCCTGGCTGATCACGCCGGCGAGCGATACCACCAGCCCTGACGTGGTGGACAAAAACGCGGCGAACGCCCCTGCCACCACAAGCGCGGAGAGCATGTCCCCGGCCGGCCCTCCGATCAGCCGGCCCGGCAGCAGCAGGACCAGGGCATCCGACCGGCCGCTGTGGGCGAGGTCCGGAGCGAACATCCGGCCGGCCACTCCGTAAGCGGTGGGAAAGAGGTAGAAAACCGACAGCAAGCCCAGCACGATTAGGGTGGTGCGGCGCGCCGACTGTCCGTCAGGGTTGGTGTAGAACCGCACCAGCACATGCGGCAGGCCCAGTGTTCCGAAGAGCAGGGCAACCAGCAGCGAGATATTCTGGTACGGACCGGTCGGTGCCAGCCCGGTGGGGTTGATGTTGGCTTCGGCCATTGCCGGGGTGCCGTTGCCCGCCAGAACCAGGGCGATGAACACGATAGGCACCGCCAGGGCCGTCAGCTTGAGCCAATACTGGAACGCCTGCACGAACGTTATGGAGCGCATCCCGCCGGCCACAACCGTCAGGCACACCACGATGACCACAGCTACGGATCCCACCCAGGACGGAAGCCCCGTGGTGATGCGGATCGTCAGGGCCGCACCATGGAGCTGCGGCACAATGTAAAGCCAGCCCACCACCACAACTGCCAGGCTGGTGACCCGGCGGACCGCCCGTGAATCCAGCCGCACCTCGGTGAAATCCGGGATGGTGTAGGCGCCGGAGCGCCGCAGCGGAGCGGCTACGAACAGCAGCAGCATCAGGTACCCCGCGGTGTAGCCGATGGGAAACCAGAGCGCATCCGTGCCGGAGAGCAGGATCAGGCCGGCCACGCCCAGGAAACTGGCGGCCGAGAGGTACTCGCCGCCGATCGCGGACGCGTTCCACCATGGCCGGACCGTCCGGGATGCCACGTAGAAGTCTCCGGTGGTGCGTGAAATCCGCAACCCGTAGAACCCGATAACGGCCGTGGCCACGGACACGGCAGCGAACGCGGCGATGCCCACCACCGGGTTCAAGGCCGCCTCACCTGTCCTCCGCCAGGTCGCGGTACCGGGCCTCGTTGCGGGTGGCCGTCCGGATATACAGCCACGCACTGAGGCCGATCACCGGGTAGATTCCGGCACCGAGGAGCAGCCAGCCGAACGGGATGCCCGCGATCTTCGATTCCGCCAGCCCGGGAACCAGTCCCAGCATGAGTGGGAAGGCCAGCAGGATCAGCAGGAACCCGCCGGCCACCACCACTGCCAGGCGAAGCTGCGTGCGGATCAGGGACCGCACGAACACTTGGCCCACATCGGATTCCTCGGCGGCCTCGCGGGATTCCAGCACTGGCCTTGCACCGGACTGCGGGGCTGTCACCCTGACGCGCGTCATGCCTGCGGCCGGATCCGCGTAGTTTCGAGCTTCTCCCGGACAGATGGCAGGTGGCGGCGGCTGATGGGCAGTTCGGCCCCCGCCACGGTGACGGTCGGCCGGGCAGCGGCGAGCTTCATATGGCTGACGTGGTTGAGGGCGATGAGGTAGGACCGGTGTGTGCGGAGGAAACCGGCCTCGGCCCACTGCTGTTCCAGATCGGCCAGGGGGACGCGGATGAGGTAGCTGGCGTCGGTTGTGTGCAGCCGCGCGTAGTCGCCCTGGGCCTGGACATACGTGACGTCGTCGCGCCGGATCATCCGGGTGGTGCCGCCAAGATCCACCGTGATCATTTCCGGTGGTGCGGCGCCGTCCTTCATGAGTTCGCTGATCCGGCCCACCGACCGGGCCAGCCGTTCAGCGCGCACGGGCTTCAGCAGGTAGTCGACGGCGGCGAGTTCAAACGCTTCCAGTGCGCACTCTTCATCCGCGGTGACGAAGACGACTGCCGGGGGATTGCTGCTGCGCGAGATGGCCCGGGCGATGTCCAGGCCGGACAGGGCGGGCATGTGGATGTCGAGGAACACCGCGTCCACGGCTTCGGCATCGAGCACGCGGAGGGCCTCGGCACCGGACGACGCCCGGTGGATGGCCCCGATCCGGTCGTCCCGGCCGAGCAGGAACGCCAGCTCCTCGACGGCGGGGAGTTCGTCGTCGGCGACGAGGACGTTGATCATGGTTCTAGATTAGCCCTGCAGCCCGCCCCGCGACGGCCCGGACGCTCAGGCGTCGTGGCCGGGTTGTGACTTGGGGACACGCATGGTGATCAGCGTGCCCTCGCCGGGAGCCGTTTCGATGACGAGGCCGTGGTCCTCGCCGTAGACCTGGCGGAGCCGGGCGTCCACGTTGCGCAGCCCCACATGGTCGCCGTCGCTGTGTCCGGCCAGCATGGACCGCAGCTGTTCAGGATCCATCCCCACGCCGTCGTCCTCTATGGTGACCTCCGCGAAGGTGCCGGAATCATTCGCCGCAATGGTGATGTGGCCCGGACCTTCCTTGGCCTCCAGGCCGTGGCGGACGGCATTCTCGACGAGCGGCTGCAGGCTGAGGAACGGGATGACCGTGCTCAGCACCTCCGGGGCGATCTGCAGGCTCACCTGCACGCGGTCGCCGAACCTTGCCCGTTCCAGCAGCAGGTAGCGGTCGATGCAGCGGAGCTCTTCGGCGAGGGTGGTGAAGTCCCCGTGGCGGCGGAACGAATAGCGGGTGAAATCGGCGAACTCCACCACCAGTTCCCTGGCCCGCACGGGATCCGTGTTGATGAACGACGCGATGGCGTTGAGCGAGTTGTAGATGAAGTGCGGGCTGATCTGGGCGCGGAGGGCCCGGACCTCGGCCTCCATCAGGAGGGTCCGGGAAGCGTCGAGTTCGGCGAGTTCAACCTGGGCCGCCACCCAGTCGGCCACTTCGCCGGTGGCACGGACCAGCCCGGCTCCCGCTGACGGGGCGAAAGCCGCCACCACTCCCACAACCCGGGCGCCGGCCTTGATGGGGGCAATAACGACGGCGCGTTCCACGTCCTGCGGGATCGGTCCCGAGGCCGCGTCGCCGGCGAGCAGGTACAGCTCGCCCGCCGGGATCACGGCAGTGTGGCCGCCGTCGAGCACGTTGGCCGCGAGACCCATCAGCGCGGGCCGGAGTTCCTCGCCGGCGCCATCCCAGGCGAGCACGCCCGAGGTGTCGGTGATGGCCAGGGCATCGCAGCCCAGGATGGTGCGCAGCTGCCTGCTGGCTTTGGCCGCGCCAACGGGGTTCAGCCCGGTGCGCAGGTGTTGTCCGGCCCGTGAAGCCGCATGGAGGGTCTTGTAGGTGGCCCGCTCCGCGTCGGTGCCCAGCTCCCGGAAGGACCGCAGGACTTTGAGGCCCACGCCGACGACGACGGCGATCGCCATCGCGATCACGGCGATGGCGGCGGCGGTGAACAACGGAGAGTCCGGCATGGGCCCAGCGTAGCTTCGGGTGCCGTTTGGCGCAGCATCGGGACCGCTGAGCGACCGTCTGGCGGCTTCTCTGGAATGTAACCACCATCACGCGTCAGAGTGAGTGCAGTCACATTGGCTGGGACTGTTGTGGAAGAGCAGGGCAGCCGGTGTGGACGGAAAGTCTCAATGAGGAGGAACGATGGGTCACGATGCCCACGAAACGGACGCCGCGGCGGCCGTGGATTTCAAGGAAGTGCAGTCGACGGAGCGGTTCCAGGAACTACGCAAACGTCACCGCAGTTTTGTCTTTCCGATGGCCATTGCATTCCTGCTCTGGTACTTCGCCTACGTTCTGTTGGCCGACTACGCGGTCGGCTTCATGTCCACCAAGGTCTGGGGCAACATCAACATCGGGCTCATCCTGGGCCTTTTGCAGTTTGTATCCACCTTCGCCATCACAGGCTGGTACGTGAGCTATTCCAACCGGCGGCTCGATCCCATCGCGGCCGAGATCCGCCACGAAATTGAAGGCCACGAGTTCGACAAAGCCGGCAACCGGCTAGGCGGGACAACAAAATGATCGGAATGGTTCCTGCGGTCAACGTCGCCGCACTCAAAGACACCACGCTCCTGAACATGGGCATCTTCGGCCTGTTCGTGGCGGTCACCATGTTTATCGTGATCCGTGCCAGCCGCAACAACAAGACGGCAGCCGACTACTACGCGGCCGGACGTTCCTTCACCGGCCCGCAGAACGGTACGGCCATCGCGGGGGACTACCTCTCCGCGGCCTCCTTCCTCGGCATCACCGGCGCCATTGCCATCAACGGCTATGACGGCTTTATGTACTCCATCGGCTTCCTGGTCGCCTGGCTCGTCGCCCTGCTGCTCGTGGCCGAACTGCTCCGCAACACCGGCAAGTTCACGATGGCGGATGTGCTCTCCTTCCGCCTCAAGCAGCGTCCGGTCCGGATCGCGGCCGCCATTTCCACCTTGGCCGTCTGCTTCTTCTACCTCCTAGCCCAGATGGCCGGCGCAGGCAGCCTGATCTCGCTGCTGCTGGGCATCAGCGACTGGGGCGGACAGGCGCTGGTGATCATCGTCGTCGGCGCCCTGATGATCATGTACGTCCTGATCGGCGGCATGAAGGGCACCACCTGGGTGCAGATCATCAAGGCCATGCTCCTGATTGCGGGTGCAGCCGTCATGACGTTCTGGGTCCTGGCCATCTATGGCTTCAACCTTTCTGATCTGCTGGGCGGCGCGGTGGAGACGTCCAAGAACCCGGCAGTCCTGAACCCCGGCCTCCAGTACGGCAAGTCGGAAACGTCCAAGCTGGACTTCATGTCCCTGGGCCTCGCCCTGGTGCTGGGCACCGCGGCACTCCCACACGTGCTGATGCGCTTCTACACGGTCCCCACGGCCAAGGAGGCCCGCAAATCGGTCGTCTGGTCCATCTGGCTGATTGGCATCTTCTACCTGTTCACTTTGGTCCTCGGCTACGGCGCTGCTGCCTTGGTGGGCGCTGACACGATCAAGTCCGCTCCGGGCGGGGTCAACTCGGCCGCGCCGCTGCTCGCCTTCCACCTCGGTGGACCGCTGCTGCTGGGCTTCATCTCGGCGGTGGCGTTCGCCACCATCCTCGCCGTGGTGGCCGGCCTCACCATCACCGCCGCGGCATCCTTCGCCCACGACATCTACGCCAACGTGATCGCCAAGGGGAAGGCCGACGCCGACACGGAGGTCAAGGTGGCACGGCGCACCGTCGTGGTTATTGGACTCCTGGCCATAGTCGGCGGCATCTTCGCCAACGGCCAGAACGTCGCCTTCCTGGTGGCGCTCGCCTTCGCCGTCGCGGCTTCGGCGAACCTGCCCACGATCATCTACTCGCTGTTCTGGCGCAGGTTCACCACCCAGGGCGCGGTGTGGAGCATGTACGGCGGCCTGGCGTCGGCGATCATCCTGATTGCCCTCTCCCCGGTGGTCTCCGGAACGAAGACCTCCATGATCCAGACGGCGAACTTCGCGATCTTCCCGCTCAGCAACCCGGGAATCGTGTCCATTCCGCTCGCGTTCCTCCTCGGCTGGCTCGGCACCGTGCTGGACAAGAAGCTGGAAGACACCACCAAGCAGGCCGAGATGGAAGTCCGTTCCCTCACCGGAGTTGGTGCCGAGAAGGCGGTGGACCACTGACACCCGCTCCGCAAGGACACAGCTGACAAAGAAAGACACGGCTGACAGAAATCAGGAGCTCCCGTCACGACGGGGGCTCCTGATTTCTGTGGCGCTGTGGGCTCAGGCCGTCTTGGGCCTGAGCTTGATGTTGATCATCTTCATATCCCGATCGCTGTCGAAGCGGTAGGCCAGGTCCACTTCCTTGCCGTCGCAGCCGATGACCCCCGCGACGTCGGCCGTGTTGGTGCCGTTTTCGCTGCTCACCTTGAAGTCGTTGTACGCCGGCTTGCACGTGTCATTCAAATCGAGGCTTTGGACTCCGGCCGCGAATTCCTCCTTGGAGAGTTTTTCCTGAAGGGCCGGGTCGAGGAAGTCGTCATAGGCTTTGTCGGTGTCTCCGGCGATGACCAGCTGGGTGAAATCGTCAGCGAGGTTCCTGGCCTTGTTCGTGGCGCCGCCCACGAGGTTGAACACGAACATCCCTCCCGCGATGACAAGGAGCAGCACGCCGCCCGCAATGCCCAGCAATATCCATTTTTTGCGGTTCCGGGCCGGCGGCTGCTGGTCCGGTGTGCCGTACGGCCCCGGGGCAGCATACTGCGGAGCTCCGTACTGCGGGTTTACGTACTCCGGCTGCCCATACTGTGGCTGGCTGTACTGCGGTTCCCCGTATGGAGGAACAAGCGGCTGCCCCGGAGCGCCGGGTGCTCCGTACTGCGGTGCCGGCGGCTGCTGACCCGAGGGTGCATGGGGCGGGACAGGCGGTTGTCCTGGGACTCCTGGCTGGGGTCCGTACTGCGGAACGGGAGGCGGCTGCCGCCGGCGCCGCTCGCCGGCGTCCGGTTGGGCCGGCTGGTACGGTTCCTGAGGATTGCTCAAGATCAAGCCTTTCCGGCAGGCCGCTTGGCCATTGCCTGATTGCACGGGCCGTTCCCGGCCGCGATTCGTTCAACTGGACCCCAGCCTATAACCCCGGCCCACTGTGCCTGCTCATCCGACCGGGCACCGTCGCGCCCCGGTAGCCGGCCCGGGAGCCATCCGGTCCGGGCACCATCGGGCCGGGTCGAATGTTCATCCTTCGGCGGAGCCGCGCTCAAGCAGTGGCTGGATGCGAAAGGGGATGAGCTCTCCCATGGCAAGCGCTGTGTCCGTCCGGTCCACGCCTTCACAGGCCAGGATCTTGCCGTTGATGCGAAAAAGGTCCTCCGCGTCCAGCGCCACCACCCGCAGCAGCAGGTCCGCCGAGCCGGTCAGTCCGTAGCCCTCCAGGATTTCCGGAATGCCGGCCAGGTCCACTGCCAGCTGGCCGAGCTTCTGCTGCTGCACGTGGACGGAGATAAACGCCATGAGCGGGTATCCCAGGGCCGCCGCACTGATCCGCCGCTCGAAGGACAGGAAGACGTGCTTCTTCTCCAGCTGAGCCATCCTAGCCTGCACCGTGTTGCGGGATAGCCCTAGTTTCTGCGCCAGGGCCACCACCGTCCGCTTCGGGTCCCTTGCGAGGGCGGAAAGGAGCCGGGTGTCAGTGCCATCCAAAGGTTGCATAATGCGCAAGGCTAGCACGGCCGCGGGTCCTCAAACAGTGCATTCTGCTCAGTTTTTTTGGCAGTGGTTGTACCCATTGAGCATTGTGAGTATCGTCACAAATATCCGGGGCAACGGCGCCCGGGCGGCTGGCGTGCACGGGGATCACGAGTCCTTTGAGCGCTGGTGACACGACGTATGAAGGTTGCGTGCAACTGTGTTTACAGACGAGTTGGGTCAGGGCGGCATGGCCGCCGGCGGCCCGGACAACAGTGCAGGACATCACGGCGGGACAGGCGAGAGCCTGGTCCAACTGATCACTCCCGGGGGTGAGCGCGTCAGTCATCCTCAGTACGACGCCTGGGTCCAGGATGTCAGCGACGAGCAGCTGGGTTTCCTTTACGAGGACCTGGTGGTCATCCGGCGGATCGACACCGAAGCGACCGCCCTCCAGCGTCAGGGGGAACTCGGCCTGTGGCCGCCGCTCCTGGGCCAGGAGGCCGCCCAGATAGGCTCGGCGAGGTCACTCCGCGACGATGACTTCGTATTCTCAAGCTACCGCGAGAACGGCGTCGCCTACTGCCGCGGCGTGGATCTGACCGACATTGTCAAGGTCTGGAGGGGCAACGCCTCGGCGGGCTGGGATCCGTACACCGTCAACATGGCCACGCCGCAGATCATCATAGGCGCCCAAACGCTTCACGCTACCGGCTATGCCATGGGCATCCAGAACGACGGCGCCGACTCCGTGGCCATCACGTATTTCGGCGACGGCGCCACCAGCGAGGGTGACGTCAACGAGGCCATGGTCTTCGCAGCCAGCTTCCAGTCCCCGGTGATCTTCTTCTGCTCCAACAACCACTGGGCCATTTCCGAGCCGGTGCGCCTGCAGTCCCACATTAAAATCTCCGACCGCGCGGCAGGATTCGGGATTCCCGGCATCCGCGTGGACGGCAATGACGTCCTTGCCGTGATGGCAGCGACGCGCGAGGCACTCGAACGGGCCCGCCACGGCGGCGGCCCCACGTTCATCGAAGCAGTCACCTACCGGATGGGCCCGCACACGACGGCCGACGACCCCACCCGATACCGGGATGCCAACGAACTGGAAGACTGGGCGGCGAAGGATCCGATTGCCCGCGTCAAGGGTCTGTTGGAACGCAAGGGCCTGCTCACGGAGCAGCTCGAAGCGCGGGTGGCTGCCAAAGCCGACGCCGTGGCGCGCCAGATGCGGGCCGGCTGCATCAGCATGCCGGACCCGGAGCCCCTGGACATCTTCAAGCATGTCTACAGCACCCCCAATTCCTGGCTGGACCGCCAGGAGGACCACTACTCCCGCTATCTGGCTTCCTTCGGCGATCCCGCAGGGACCCACTCAGAAGAAGGTGCTCGCTGATGACGCAAATGACCTTTGCCCGGGCGATTAACTCCGGCCTCCGCAAATCCCTCGAAAACGACCCCAAAGTCATCCTGATGGGCGAGGACATCGGCACCCTCGGCGGCGTCTTCCGCGTGACCGACGGCCTGCAGAAGGACTTCGGCAAACACCGCGTTGTGGACACCCCGCTCGCAGAGTCCGCCATCATGGGCACCGCCGTCGGCCTTGCCTACCGTGGTTACCGGCCGGTGGTGGAAATCCAGTTCGACGGGTTCATCTACCCGGCGTTCGACCAGATCGTATCCCAGGTGGCCAAAATCCATTACCGGACCCAGGGGGCCGTGAAGATGCCCATCACCGTGCGCGTCCCGTTCGGCGGCGGCATCGGATCCCCGGAGCACCATTCGGAGTCTCCCGAGGCGTACTTCACCCACACGTCCGGACTGCGGGTGGTCAGCGTTTCCAACCCGCAGGACGCCCACACCATGATCCAGCAGGCCATCGCCTCGGACGACCCGGTGCTGTACTTCGAGCCGAAGCGCCGCTACCACGACAAGGGCGAGGTTGATGAGTCGATCGATCCGGCCACCGCGCTGTCAATGGAAAAGGCGCGTGTGGTGGCTGAGGGCAAGGACGTCACGCTCGTCGCCTACGGTCCGCTGGTCAAGACAGCCAAGGACGCCGCCCTGGCCGCTGCGGACGACGGCGTCTCGATCGAGGTCATCGACCTGCGCTCGCTGGCCCCGCTGGACTTCGCAACGCTGGAGGCCTCGGTGCGCAAGACGGGCCGCCTGGTGATCACGCATGAAGCCGGGCAATCCGGCGGGCTCGGTGCCGAGGTGGCCGCCAGCATCACGGAACGCTGCTTCTATCACCTGGAAGCCGCCCCCGTCCGGGTCACCGGTTTCGACGTCCCGTACCCGTACTCCAAGCTCGAATCGCATCATCTGCCAAGCCTCGACAGGATCCTTGACGGCGTGGACCGTGCCCTGGGCCGCCCCAACTCCCTCAGCGGGCTGGAAGGATGAGCGCCGCCATGATCAAGGAATTCAGGCTCCCGGACCTCGGCGAAGGGCTGACGGAATCGGAAATCCTCAGCTGGAAAGTTGCCGTGGGCGACACCGTTGCCCTGAACCAGGTCATTGCGGAAGTGGAGACGGCGAAGGCCGTCGTTGAACTGCCGTCGCCATTCGCCGGTGTGATCACCGCCCTGCACGAACAGCCGGGAACAGTGGTGGAGGTGGGCAAGCCGATCGTTTCCTTCGAGGTGGAGGGCGACGACCTCGGGCCCTCCGCCGGCGGTCCGGCTCAGGCGGAGACCGCCAAACGCGAGCCCAACCTCGTGGGGTACGGCGCCATCGTCGAAGCCTCCGGTCGGCCAACCCGGCGTGCCCGCACATTCGCTGCTCCGGCCGCTGCTCAGGCCGCGGCGCCGGCCGCTGCTCAGGTCCCAGCTCCGGCCCCGGCGCCGGTTGCCGGGCCAGTCGCCACCGTGGTAGTTGGACGCGTCGAACCCACGGCCCCGGCCGAAGCTGCCCCAACAAACGTCGACGAGCGTCCGCGCTCCACACCGCCAGTGCGGAAGCTGGCCAGGGACTTGGGCGTTGAGCTCACGGCCGTGACCGGCACGGGCGCCGGCGGGCTGATCACGCGCGAGGACGTGCAGAACTTTGCCGGCGGGGGAGACCGTACTGCGGCTGGTGCTCTGTCCGGGGCGGCGCCGGCAGCCGGCGTCGGCGGCGTCATCCAGGGTGAGCGTGAAACGCGGACGCCCATCAAGGGTGTCCGGAAACTGACCGCTGCGGCCATGGTGTCCAGTGCCTTCACGGCACCGCACGCCACGGAATTCCTGACCGTCGATGTCACCCCCACGATGGAGCTGCTGGCCCGGCTCAAGGCCAGCCGGGCGTTTGAGGGTTTCAAGCTGACTCCGTTGACCCTTGTGGCCAAGGCCCTGCTGATTGCCTTGCGCCGCCAGCCGTCGCTGAATTCGCGGTGGGAGGAAGCCAGCCAGGAGATCGTGCAGTTCAACTATGTGAACCTGGGGATTGCTGCGGCGACTCCCCGGGGACTGACCGTGCCGAACATCAAGGACGCCGACCGGATGTCCCTGACCGAGCTGTCCACGGCGCTTACGGGCCTGACGGAGACTGCCCGCGCCGGCAAGACCAGCCCGGCCGAGCTCTCAGGCGGCACCATTTCCATTACCAACATCGGAGTGTTCGGCATCGACGCCGGCACGCCGATCCTCAACCCTGGCGAAGCGGCCATCCTGGCCATGGGAGCCGTGCGGAAAATGCCATGGGAGTACAAGGACGAGGTCGCCCTCCGCCAGGTCATGACGCTCAGCCTGTCCTTCGACCACCGGCTGGTCGACGGCGAGCAGGGATCCCGCTTCCTTGCGGACATCGGGGCCATCCTCGCTGATCCCGGCATGGTCCTGGCAATGGTTTAGCCAGCGGACCTCGAGAAGCTGAGGCCAACTAAGCTGCCGGCCACCAGTTCCGAAAGGAAATGGCGGCCGGCAGCTTTCTTGGGTTGCGCCCTCCTCGGGCCGCGGCTTTCCTGCGCTGCGGCCCGCGGGCGCGGGGGTCGGCCGTCGTGGGGCACTTTGACGTTGATTTACGACGGCGGCGCCACAGTTTTGGGCGTGTCCGTGTCTAAGTGCCCCGGTTGGGCCGCGGGCCGGGGTGCCGAGGGGAACGGGCAGCTGGCAGCTTTGCGTCTACTCGCCGGGTACGGGGCTGGCCGTGACCAGGAGGGCCGCGAGGGCCATGCTCTCCAGCAGCGGCCGGGCGGACTTCACGGCGACGCGCCGGCCGTGGCTGCGGACCGAGTGCGGCGTGGAGTTGATGAGTCCGAAAGCCGCGTGGGCGCGCATCCGGAGTTCCGCGGTGTCCGTATCCCCGTGCAACTCCTGCAGCACTTCAACCCACAGCTCCACGTAGTTGCGCTGCAGGGTGCGGACCTCGGCCTGGTCGTTGTCGGAGAGATTGCTGAAGTCGCGGTCCTGGACCCGGATGACGTCCGGGTTGCTCAGGGCGAAGTCAACGTGGAACTGAACCAGGCGAGCCAGCGCCGCAGCGGGGTCGCCGGCATCTGCCGCCACCCGGCGCCCGCCTTCCAGCAGTTCCTGGCTCACGCTGAGCAGCAGCGCCCCCAGGACCGCCTGCTTGCCGGCGAAATGACGGTAGACGGCGGGGCCGCTGACGCCTGCTGCGGCGCCCAGGTCCTCAAGCGAAACGCGGTTGAAGCCGTTAAGGGCAAAAAGGGTGGCGGCTGAGGACAGCAGCGCCTGGCGCCGGCTCTCTTTGGCCTGGCTGCGTTGGGTTGTCTGAACTCGCTGGTCCGCCAGGCCGCGCCCGCTCGCCTGGTCGCGCTCGATGATCGGCACATTTCCTCCTTGGAACTGCAAATCCTAGCAATGCAAGCGCGTGTTGGACATCACAGTTAATAGAGACTAACCTAAATCTCAGTTATGCGGTACTAACCGAATCGCTTAGGACGGCCTTGCCAGGGCGTCCGGGAACGGAAGCAGTCAATGGAGACAATCGCCAGCCTGGTGGACACCGGCAGCGCAGCCTACGCCACCAACAGGCAAGCCCAGCTGGCACTTGCAAACGAGCTGAAGGACAGGCTCGCCCAGGCCGCGCTCGGCGGTCCGGAGAAGTCCCGGGAGCGCCATGTGGCCCGCGGAAAACTGCTGCCACGCGAGCGCATCGACCAGCTGCTCGACGACGGCAGCCCCTTCCTCGAAATCGCGCCGCTCGCTGCCACCGGGATGTACAACGACGATTCCCCGGGCGCCGGAGTGATTGCCGGGATCGGCCTGGTCCACAGCCGCCAGGTGCTGGTGATCTCCAATGACGCCACCGTCAAGGGCGGCACCTACTACCCGATGACCGTCAAGAAGCACCTGCGTGCGCAGGAGATCGCGTTGGAGAACCGGCTGCCCTGCATCTACCTGGTGGACTCGGGCGGTGCCTTCCTTCCCAAGCAGGATGAGGTCTTTCCGGACAAGGAGCACTTCGGCCGGATCTTCTTTAACCAGGCGAAGATGTCTGCCGCGAAGATCCCGCAGATCGCCTCCGTGATGGGCTCCTGCACCGCCGGCGGCGCCTACGTGCCCGCCATGAGCGACGAAACCGTCATCGTTCGCAACCAGGGCACCATCTTCCTGGGCGGTCCGCCGCTGGTGAAGGCCGCGATCGGCGAAATCGTGACGGCGGAGGAGCTCGGCGGCGGGGACGTCCATTCGAAAATCTCCGGCGTCACCGACCACCTGGCCGAGAACGATGAGCATGCCCTCCAGATCGTCCGGGACATCGTCTCCACCCTGCCGAAGCCGGCCGCCCAGGCCTGGGATATCGACACCGTCGTCGAACCGCTCGCGGACCCCGCCGAGCTCTACGGCGCCGTCCCCACGGACGTCAACGCGCAGTACGACGTGCGCGAGGTCATCGCGCGGCTGGTGGACGGCAGCCGCTTCCACGAGTTCAAGAAGAACTACGGCACCACCCTGGTCACTGGCTTCGCGAAGCTGCACGGCCACCCGGTGGGCATCGTGGCCAACAACGGGGTGCTCTTCAGCGAATCCTCGCTCAAGGGCGCCCACTTCATCGAGCTCTGCGACCAGCGCGGCATCCCGCTGGTCTTCCTGCAGAACCTCTCCGGCTTTATGGTCGGCAAGGACTACGAACAGGGCGGCATCGCCAAGAACGGCGCCAAGATGGTCACCGCCGTCGCCACCGCCCGGGTGCCCAAACTGACCGTGGTCATCGGCGGATCATTCGGCGCCGGCAACTACTCCATGTGTGGCCGTGCCTACTCGCCGCGTTTCCTCTGGATGTGGCCGGCCTCCCGGATCTCGGTGATGGGCGGCAACCAGGCCTCCAGCGTGCTCGCCACCGTCAAACGCGACCAGTACGAGGCCCGCGGCGAGGAATGGTCCGCCGAGGACGAGGAAGCCTTCAAGGCCCCCATCAAACAGCAGTACGAGGACCAGGGCAGCCCCTACTACTCCACCGCCCGCCTCTGGGACGACGGCGTGATCGACCCCGCGGACACCCGTACCGTCCTGGGACTGGCGCTCGACGTCGTCTCCCGCACCCCTCTGCCGGAGACCTCCTTCGGCCTGTTCCGGATGTGAGCCAGCCATGACCGATTCTTCGCCGACCACTCTTTCCACACACCGGCAGAAGCCGCTGTTCAACACCGTCCTCGTTGCAAACCGCGGCGAAATCGCCTGCCGCGTGATCCGCACCCTGCGTGCCCTGGGCATCCGTTCGGTGGCGGTGTACAGCGACGCCGACGCCGGTGCCCGCCACGTGCGCGAAGCAGACGTCGCCGTACGGATCGGCCCGGGGGCCGCCGCCGAGAGCTACCTCAAGATCGAGGCCATCATCCAGGCCTGCCGCGAAACCGGCGCCGAAGCAGTGCACCCCGGCTATGGCTTCCTGAGTGAGAACGTCGACTTCGCCCGCGCCCTCGAAGCGGCCGGCATCACTTTCATTGGCCCCGGCGTCGAATCCCTCAACGTGATGGGCGACAAGATCCGGTCCAAGAACCACGTCACCGGCTACGGCGTCCCGGTGGTCCCGGGCATAGCCGAGCCCGGGATGACGGACGCGCAGCTGATCGAGGCCGCCGCCGGTGTCGGCTTCCCGCTCCTGATCAAACCGTCCGCGGGCGGCGGCGGCAAGGGCATGCATGTTGTGGAAGGCCCCGGGGAGCTGGAAGCCACGCTGGCCACCGCCCGCCGGGTCGCAGCCAGCGCCTTCGGCGACGACACCCTCTTCCTGGAACGGCTCGTGCTCACCCCGCGGCACATCGAAGTGCAGGTCCTGGCTGACAACCACGGCAACGTCATCCACCTGGGGGAGCGCGAGTGCTCGCTGCAGCGCCGCCACCAGAAAGTGATTGAGGAAGCACCGTCGCCGCTGCTGGATTCGCTGAACGACGGCGGCGCCACCCGGGCGCGGATCGGCGAGGCCGCCTGCAATGCCGCGCGCAGCGTCCACTACAGCGGCGCCGGAACCGTGGAGTTCCTGGTCTCGGACAACGCCCCGGACGAGTTCTTCTTTATGGAGATGAACACCCGCCTGCAGGTGGAGCATCCGGTCACCGAGATGGTCACCGGGATCGACCTGGTCGAATGGCAGGTGCGGATCGCCGCCGGTGAGGAACTCACCGTCGCCCAGGACGACGTCGAGCTTACCGGCCATGCCGTGGAAGCACGCGTCTACGCCGAAATCCCGGAGCGGAACTTCCTGCCGTCCACCGGAACCGTGCGACTGCTGGACGAACTCCCCGCTCACGCAGATGGCAAAGTGCGCGTGGACTCGGCGCTGCTCGAGGGACTGGAGATCTCCTCCAGCTACGACCCGATGATCTCCAAGGTCATCTCCTGGGGCAAGGATCGCACGGCTGCCCTCGACACGCTGGACGCGGCGCTGGCCGGGTACACGGCGCTGGGCGTGGACACCAACGTCGAATACCTGCGCCTGCTCATCAACGACGCCGACGTCCGCGCCGGCCGCCTGGACACCGGGCTGATCGAGCGCAAGATGCCGGACTTCGCTTTCCGCCGCGTAGGCGACGTCGAGGTTGTTGCCGCCGCCCTGTTCGTTGCAGCGCGCGAAGCGGAGCAGGTGAGGCACGAACCTCCTGCGGGGGTGTGGCAACGGAAAGACGGGTGGCGGCCCGGTGGGCACGCGCCGCGCAGGATCAGCCTGGGAACGCCCGATGGCGGTGTCGCCACGGTGGCGCTGCGGCAGACAGCCGCAGGCGCGGGGGGAGCGGGTGAGCCGGCCGTGTCGGTGAACGGCGGCCCGTGGCGGACCGCCTCCGTGGACTTCTCAAGCCGCCGCCGTGCCGAGGTCACACTGGACGGGCAGGCGAGGGCCTATTCGTTTGCCCCGGTCTACAGCGGCCCCGCCACGCCGGACTGGAGCAACCCGGAGCCGGGCCTTCCCACGGAACTCTTCCTCGGCAACGACGGCTGGTCCTGCCGGCTCGAGGTCCTCACCCGCGAGACACGGCTGGCCCGCGTCCTTGCAGCGACCCAGCGTGAGGAAGGCGCGGCCGACCCCCAGGTCCGCTCACCCATGCCGGGGACAGTGGTGTCCGTCTCCGTCAGCGACGGCGACCACGTGGATGAAGGACAGGTGCTCCTTTCCGTGGAGGCCATGAAAATGGAACACCAGTTGGTGGCTCCCCAGGACGGGACGGTACACATCAGCGCGAAGGCAGGCGACCTGGTCAAGGCAGACCAGGTGCTGGCCACTGTCCACGTACCCGGCCCGCCCGTGGCGGAGGACGCGGTGGAGGAATCCGTCATCGCCATGGGCGCGGGAGACTAGCCCGCCCCGCAACAAAACCATTCACCACACCCGACAGACCCGTGACAAAGTCAAGACAAGGAAGTCCCAACATGGCTGATTTTGAGCTCAGCGAGGAATACCAGGACCTCAGCAACACCGTCCGCGAATTCGCCGACGAAGTGGTGGCCCCGGTTTCCGCAAAACACGACGAAGAACACAGCTTCCCGTACGAGGTCGTCTCCAAGATGGCCGACATGGGCCTCTTCGGCCTCCCCTTTCCGGAAGAATTCGGCGGCATGGGCGGGGACTACTTCGCGCTGGCCCTGGCGCTGGAGCAGTTGGGCCGGGTGGACCAGTCCGTGGCCATCACCCTGGAAGCCGGCGTCTCCCTTGGCGCCATGCCCGTGTACAGGTTCGGCACCGACGCCCAGAAGGAGGAATGGCTGCCGACCCTGGCTTCCGGCAAGGCGCTCGCCGGCTTCGGCCTCACGGAACCGGAAGCCGGTTCGGACGCGGGCGGGACAAAGACCACTGCCCGGCTCGAGGTCCTCGGAGGCGAAAAGACCTGGATCATCAACGGCAACAAGGAGTTCATCACCAACTCCGGAACCGACATCACCCGCCTGGTCACCGTGACGGCCGTAACCGCCAAGCACGAGCGCAAGGACGGCAGCATCAAGAAGGAAATCTCCACCATCCTGGTGCCCACCAACACGCCCGGGTTCAAGGCGGAGAAGGCGTATAACAAGGTGGGCTGGAACGCCTCGGACACGCACCCGCTCACGCTCAAGGACGTCCACGTCCCTGAGGCGAACCTCCTGGGCGAGCAGGGCCGCGGCTACGCGAACTTCCTCTCCATCCTGGACGAGGGCCGCATCGCCATCGCAGCCTTGGCCACGGGGGCGGCGCAGGGCTGCGTGGACCTGTCCGTGAAATACGCCAAGGAACGCAGCGCCTTCGGCCACAACATCGGCAAGTACCAGGCCATCGCCTTCAAGATTGCCCGCATGCAGGCCCGCGCCCACACGGCACGCCTGGCGTACTACGACGCCGCCGCGCGCATGCTTGCCGGGAAGCCGTTCAAGACCCAGGCGGCCATCGCTAAGATGGTCGCAGGTGAGGCAGCCATGGACAACGCGCGGGACGCCACCCAGGTGTTCGGCGGCTATGGCTTCATCAACGAATTCACTGTGGCACGCCACTACCGCGACTCCAAGATCCTTGAAGTGGGGGAGGGCACCACCGAGGTGCAGCTGATGCTGATTGCCCGCGAACTCGGCCTTTAGCCCGGCAGGGAGCGTAACCAGGAAGGATCGACGATGATTGACAAGGTTGTTGCCAGCGCCGAGGCCGCGGTGGCCGACATCCCCGACGGCGCGTCACTCGCCGTCGGAGGTTTCGGACTGTGCGGCATTCCCGTGGCCCTGATCGATGCACTGCACCGGCACGGAACCCGGGACCTGGAAACCGTCAGCAACAACTGCGGCGTCGACGACTGGGGGCTGGGGATCCTGCTGAAGGACGGCCGGATCCGCCGCACCATCAGCTCCTATGTCGGGGAGAACAAGGAATTCGCCCGGCAGTACCTTTCCGGCGAACTCGAGGTGGTGCTGACCCCGCAGGGGACGCTCGCGGAGAAACTGCGCGCCGGCGGGGCAGGCATCCCGGCGTTCTACACACCGGCCGGCGTGGGTACCCAGGTGTCCGACGGCGGCCTGCCGCAGAAATACGACGCCGACGGCGGCATCGCCATCGCCTCCGCGCCCAAGGAAGTCCGCACCTTCAACGGCGCCGACTATGTGCTGGAGGAATCGCTGACCCCGGATTTCGGCCTCGTTCACGCGTGGAAGGGCGACCGGCACGGAAACCTCGTCTTTCACGCCACGGCCATGAACTTCAATCCGCTGTGCGCCATGGCCGGACGGATCACCATCGCGGAGGTCGAGGAGCTGGTGGAGCCCGGCGAGCTGGATCCGGAGCACGTCCACGTTCCCGGCATCTTTGTCCAACGGGTGGTCGTCGCGCCCCAGGGCGAGAAGCGCATTGAGAAGCGGACGGTCGCAGTGGCCGCCGCCGGCAACCCCTCCCGGGGGACTGGCCAGCAAGCAACTGAGCAGGCAGGAGCATAGCCGTGGAATCGAACACCACACCGGGAGCCCCTCCCCGCCCCGAGGCCGTCCGCCACGAATACCGGCGGTCCGCCGTCGGGCATCCCGAGGACACCGGTCCGGAGACCAAAGGCTGGACCCGCAATGAACTGGCCGCACGCGTGGCCCTGGAACTTCACAACGGGCAGTACGTCAACCTCGGTATCGGGATGCCGACGCTGATCCCGAACTACATTCCGGCCGGCGTCGAAGTGGTCCTGCACTCGGAAAACGGCATCCTCGGCGTCGGGCCGTACCCCGGCGAGGACCAGGTGGATCCGGACCTGATCAACGCCGGCAAGGAAACCGTCACTGTCAACAGCGGCGCCGCGTTCTTCGACTCCGCAGCCTCGTTCGGCATGATCCGGGGCGGGCACGTGGACGTGGCCGTGCTGGGCGCCATGGAAGTGGCGCAGAACGGCGACCTGGCCAACTGGATGATCCCCGGCAAGATGGTCAAGGGTATGGGCGGTGCCATGGACCTGGTGTTCGGGGCCAAAAAGGTGATCGTAATGATGGAGCACGTGGACCGCAACGGAAATCCGAAAATCGTGGAGAAGTGCACGCTGCCGCTGACGGGCAAAGGGTGCGTGGACCGGATCATCACCGACCTCGCCGTCATCGACGTGGTCACCGAGGGCAGCTCGTCCCGGCTGGTACTGCGGGAGCTGGCTCCCAACGTCACCGCCGAAGACGTCGCCGCGGCCACCGGCGCCGAGCTCTTCGAGGAAGACCAGGAACTGACCGTATGACGGCGGGCAACCCGGAAGGTACGCCCCGCGTGATTGAACAGCGCGGCCTCTACTTCGACGAATTGGAAGATGGAGTTGTCTACGCCCACCGGCCGGGCCGGACGGTCACCGAAACGGACAATGTCCTCTTCACCACCATGACCATGAACACCCAGGCGCTGCACCTCGACGCGGCCTGGAGCGCCGGGCAGCCTTTCGGCCAGCGGCTGATGAACTCGATGTTCACGCTGGCCACGGTGGTGGGGCAGTCCGTGCCGCAGCTGACGCAGGGGACCATCATCGCGCAGCTGGGACTGACCGATGTGTCCTTTCCGCACCCGCTGTACCACGGTGACACCCTGTACACGGAGACCGTCATCACGGGCAAACGGCTGTCGTCCTCGCGGCCCGGGCAGGGAATTGTGACCATGCAGCACACAGGCCGGAACCAGGACGGCGTGGTGGTGGCTCTGGCCACACGCAGTTGCCTGATGTGGACGCGGGAGGCGCACGCAGCTGCCGAGGAAGAAACCGGGCAGAAAGAAAGCGCCGAAAAGAGGACAATCTAAGCATGACTTTCCTGATGGGTCCCGCCCTGCTGTTCTGTCCCGCCGACCGTCCCGAGCGTTACCAGAAGGCCGCTGAGCGTTCCGACGCCGTGATCGTGGACCTGGAGGACGCCGTCGCGCCGGCTGACAAGCAGCGTGCCCGCGGCGCCATCCTTGCCCAGCTTGGTGCCACCGGCGACGTTCCGGAGCTGGATCCCAGCCGCACCATCATCAGGATCAACCCGGCCGGAACGGACGAGTTCGAGAAGGACCTGCACTGCCTCAAGCACACCCCGTACCGCCACGTGATGCTGGCCAAGGCCGAAAACCCCGGCCAGCTCAAGGCGCTCGAGGGCTACAGCGTCATTGCGCTGTGCGAGACGGCCGCCGGCATACTCAACGCCGCCGCCATCGCCGCCGAACCCAACGTGGTGGGCCTGATGTGGGGTGCCGAGGACCTGCTCGCTTCCCTCGGCGGGACCTCCAGCCGGAACGACGACGGCGGCTACCGGGCAGTGGCGCTGCACGCCAGGTCAACCGTACTGCTGGCAGCCGGGGCCTTCGGCAAAGAGGCCATCGACTCGGTGTACGTCAACATTCCCGACCTCGAAGGGCTGGCCGCCGAGTCACGCGACGCCGTCGCCTCGGGATTCGGTTCCAAGGCCTGCATCCACCCCAACCAGGTTGCCGTCGTCCGGGGCGCCTACGCACCCGCGGAATCGGACGTCGCCGCGGCCAAAGAGCTCCTGGAGGCTGCCGCTGCAGCCGGGAGCGGCGTGTTCCAGTTCAACGGAAAAATGATCGACGGGCCCATCCTGAAGCACGCGGAATCCACCCTGCGGCGGGCAGTCCGCTAAGGCAGCCCGCTGGGGAGCGCCGCCGGGAACAGGCATTAAGTAATACCAGTGCTGAACCAAAGCAGAGGCCGGGAGTCGTAAGACGCCCGGCCTCTGCTTATTCAGCTGTATCGCTTAGCCCGCCTTTACCGCCAGCACCGGGCAGTCCGCTTCCAGGAGTATCCGCTGGGAGGTGCTGCCCATGATCAGCTTGCCGACGGGGGTGCGCCGCCGCAGCCCGATCACAATCAGGTCGGCCTGGTGTGCCTCCGCCGCCTCCAGGACCTCAATGGCGGCGTCGTGGCCGCGAACCGGCTGGAGGATGATGTGCTCGATGCCTTCCTTGCCGAGACGCTGGTCGATGCCCTCGATTTCGGTTTCCCCGGCATAGCGCTTGTCCACCAGGGCGTCGCCGCGGGAGGAATTGATGACCACCAGCTTGGACTGCGCCTTCCGTGCCTCCTTGATCGCCTGGTCAAAGGCGGCTTCGCCCTCTGGTGTTGGAACGTAGCCCACAACGATGGTCATGGTGTCTCCTTTTCGTCTGTGTTATCTGTACTTCCAGATTGGTGTGTTCCGGTGGTGGGCGGTGCCTGGGGAACTAGCCGTCGCCGTCGCCGTCGCTGGGCTCACCGCCGCTGCGGGAGCTGTGGCTGTGGCTGCCGGTGGCGTCCCTCGGCGCTGACGAGCCGGACTGCACCGGGATGCCTGCTGGCGTGGCGGCCGGGCGGTTCCGGCGGACCAGCTTGAACAGGAGGGGCCACAGCAGGATGAGCGCGATGAGGATGTAGATTCCGACGGCGATCGGCTCGCTCCAGAGGCCAGCGGGGTCGCCCGCGCTGAGCTGCAGCGTCTTCCGAAGCTGGCCTTCGATCCGCGGCCCCAGGATCACGCCAAGGATGAGCGGCAGCACCGGGAGCCCGAAGCGGCGCATCATGAACCCCAGGGCGCCGAGCGCCAGTAGGATGACCAGGTCGAATGCCTGAAGGTTCACCGAGTAGGCGCCCAACGTGGCGAAGAACAGGATCCCTGCGTAGAGGTAGGGCCTGGGCAGCTGCAGGAGCTTGGCCCACAGCGGTGCCAGCGGCAGGTTGATGAGCAGGAGCAGGAAATTGCCGATGAACAGGCTCGCGATCAGGGCCCACACCAGCGGCCCCTGGCTCGCGAACAGCTGCGGCCCCGGCTGGATGCCGTAGGAAGTGAACGCTGCCAGCATCACGGCGGCAGTGGCGTTGGTGGGCAGGCCCAGGGCAAGCAGGGGTGTCATGGTTCCGGCGGCGGCAGCGTTGTTCGCTGCTTCGGGCCCGGCCACACCCTCGATGGCGCCGTGGCCGAACTCCTCGGGGTGCTTGCTGAGGCGCTTCTCGGTCACATAGGAGAGGAACGTGGGGATCTCGGCCCCGCCGGCCGGAAGCGCGCCGAAGGGGAAACCGAACGCCGTTCCGCGGAGCCAGGGCTTCCAGGACCGTTTCCAGTCCTTCTTGCCCATCCACGGACGGCCTACCGGTATGACCTGCAGCGGGTTGCGGCGCAGGTGCGCGGCAACCCACAGTGCCTCGCCCACGGCGAAGATGGCCACTGCAACCACCACGATGTCCAGGCCGTCAGCCAGCAGGGGCTGGCCGAACGTGAGCCGGCGCTGGCCCGTCACGGAGTCGATGCCCACCAGGCCGATTGCAAGCCCCAGGCCCAGGGAGGCAAAGCCTCTCAGCCTGGATGATCCAAGGACGGCGGTCACCGCCAGGAGTGCAAGCACCATAATGGCAAAGTAGCTCGGCGAGCCAAGGCTGACGGCAAACTTCACCACGATCGGCGCGCAGACTGCGAGCAGGGCGGTGCCGATGGTGCCGGCCACGAACGAGCCGATGGCCGCTGTCGCCAGGGCCTGCGCGGCCCTTCCGGCTTTCGCCATCTTGTTGCCTTCAATGGCTGTGACCACCGAGGAGGATTCGCCTGGCGTATTAAGCAGGATGGAGGTGGTGGAGCCGCCGTACATGCCGCCGTAGTAGATGCCGGCGAACATAATGAATGCGCTGGTGGGTTCCAAGGCGTAGGTGACCGGGAGCAGCAAGGCAACGGTCATGGCCGGACCCAGGCCCGGGAGTACACCGACGGCGGTGCCAAGAAGCACTCCGATGACGGCGTAGAGGAAATTCATGGGGGTCAGGGCGGTAGCGAAGCCATCCATCAGGGAGGAGAAGACATCCATCAGAGAACCCCTTCCAGGAGGCCGGCGGGCAGCGGAATACCGAGGCCCAGGTAAAAGCCGTAAAAGGTCAGCACGGAGAGGGCCAAGGCAATGATGCCGTCACGGATGTAGTGCCGGCTTCCCAAGGCCCACGCGCTGCCCCAGAACAGGACAGTTCCCGAGATCACCCATCCCGCCCAGTCGATGAGCAGGATGTTGGCGACGAAGGCTCCCACCAGGGGCAAGACGGTCTTCCAGTCGGCGGGGTGCGTGAGGTCCACGTCCTCCCCGCCTTCGGCTTCGCCCTGCCCGCCGCGCAGCACGTTGACTGCCAACATGATCGCGCAGACGATCAGCAAACCGGCCACGAGGTACGGCAGGGTCTTTGGTCCCACCGGATCCGACTGGGAGTACGGGGTTACCAGGGCAATGGCGTCCACGAGGACCAGGACGCCCGCCGCTCCGAGCAGGAGGGCTACCCCCAGCTCGGAGCGGCCTTTGAGCCGCGAAGCCAAAGTTGGTGAAGAGCTCACGTCAGGCCAAGCTTCGTGAGTACGTCCGCCACCCGCTTGTCCTGCTCGGTCAGGAACGCCTTGAACTCATCGCCCGTGAGGAACGCATCGGACCAGCTGTGCGTTTTGAGGGCTTCCTTCCAGGCCTCGGTGCCGTGCATCTTTTCGAGGGCCGCAATGAGCTTGGCCTTGTCGGCGTCGCTGATTCCCGGAGGGGCCACCATGCCGCGCCAGTTGGTGAACACCAGGTCGATGCCGGACTCCTTCAGGGTGGGGGCATCCACGCCGTCCAGCCGTTCCTCGCCGCTGGTTGCCAGTACGCGGACCTCGCCGGATTGAATCTGCTGCAGGTACTCGCCGGCGCCGGAGGCTGCGAAGCCCACCTTGTTGCCCAGAATGGCCGGGAGGAGGTCTCCGCCGCCGTCGTAGGAGACGAAGTTCACCTTGGTGGCGTCGATTCCCACGGCTCCGGCGAGCTGCATGGGCAGCAGGTGGTCGGGGCCGCCCGGGGAGGAGCCTCCGCCCACGCTGATGGAGCCGGGGTTGGCCTTCCAAGCGGTGACCAGGTCATTGATGGTCTTGTAGGGCGAATCCTTGTTGACCATGATGGCGCCGGGCTCTTCAATGAGCTTGGCCAGCGGCGTGGTGTCCGTCAGCTTGGATTCGGACTTGTTGGTGTAGCTCGCACCCACCACGCCCAGCCCCATGAGCATGGCGAGGTCGCCGTTGCCCTTTTCGTTGACGATGCGGGCCAGGCCCACGGTTCCGCCTGCGCCGGCGAGGTTGAACACTTCGGTGTTGGTGGCGACCTTCTCGTCGTCGAGAACCTTGGCCGCGACGCGGGCAGTTGTGTCGTAGCCGCCGCCGGGGGTGTTGGGGACCATGATCTGGAGGCCGGTCAGCGGGCCGGCAGGGGCGCCGGAGGTGGCACCGCCGGTGGAGCTCTTTCCCGTGGCACCGCAGCCGGTGGCCATCAGGGCGATGCCGGCGGCGACGGCGGCAATTCGCAATGCGCGGATCTGGCGCATGGTGTTCCTCTTCTCAGTAAAGTTCTCGGTAAAGCAGGTCAGCAAAACTGACTGGTGATTTGATGCTAGGCCCGAAAGTGACGGGCATCACTCTTGTGTACGCAGAGAAAGTTAAGTTCATTTCGTTCACGTTTCCGGTTCTCAACCGTCGCGGAGCCTGCTGTGGAAACCCGGCCGGGTACCGGCATTCCGGGGTGGGGTATAGTTCAGCGCATCGCGGCGGATCGGGAGCCCCGCGGACGCACTCCGGCCTCTGTTTTCACGAAGCCGGCTGAACCGGCACTCAGAAAATAGGAAAGACGGCACGTGACTCGACGAAGAGGAATGTCCCTCGCCGGGCAATACCTGGTCCTGCAGTTGTTGATTGTCCTGGCCGTCCTTGTGGCCGTCGTCGCCATCTCCCTGGCACAGTCCGCTGCGGCCTTTGAACGAATCGAAGGCCGCCGCGCCCTGTCGGCCGCGGAAGCGCTGGGCAACAACCCCACCGTCCGTGCACTGCTGCCTTCTGCCGAGCCGCGCGGAGGCTCTGCCCTGCCGGCGGTCGCGGAGTCGGTCCGTACCGTCTCCGGATCCGCGCAAGTGGCCCTTGCCAGATTGGACCGCACGGTAGTGGCCTCTTCGGACCCCGGAATGCTGGGCCGTCCGCTGGAGCTGGGCGAGAGCCACGTGATGGAGGGGCGGGCGTGGACCGGCGTGGTGGACGGCAATGCCGCCCCGGTACTGTCCGCCCACGTCCCGGTCCTCGACGACGCCGGAAAAATGATCGGCATCGCCTCCATCAGCCGGGACTACCCGTCCACCTGGGAGCGGCTGGGTGACGCCGTACCCAACCTGCTCACATATCTGGGAGTGGCCAGCGTGCTGGGCGTGGCAGGCTCGCTGCTGCTGTCCCGCCGCGTCAAGCGGCAGACCCTGGGCATGGAACCCAGCGAAATCACCGGGCTGGTGGAGAACCGCGAGGCCATGCTGCATGGGCTGAAGGAGGGGGTGGTGGCTCTCGACCCGCACGAACGCATCACCGTGGCCAATGACAGTGCCCGCGAACTGCTGGGCCTGCCGGCGGACTGCGTAGGCAAGGTCCTGGCGGTCCTTCCGGTGGACCCTGCGCTGAAGGACGTCCTGACCCGGGAGCAGCCAGGTCCGGACCAGCTGGTGCTGGTGGGCGAGCGCCTGCTGGTGCTGAACCGCGTGCCCATCCGTTCCCGCGGCCGCGACATCGGCTCCGTCACCACCTTGCGCGACCGGACCGAACTCTCGTCATTGGAGCGCGAACTGGGCGCCACCCGGACCGCCACCGATACCCTGCGCGCGCAGGCCCATGAGTTCGCCAACCAGCTGCACGTCATTTCCGGCCTGATCCAGATCGGCGAGTACGATTCCGTGGTGCAGTTCGTTAATGGCGCCACCCTGGACCGGACCAGGCTCAACGATGAGGTGACCAGCCGTATCCAGGACCCGGCGCTGGCTGCCCTGCTGATCGCCAAGTCCAGCCTCGCCACAGAGCGGGGAGTCACCCTCCAGCTTGACCCGGAGTCTGCGCTGGAGCGGGTTGACGACGAGCTCGCCCGGGACCTGACCACGGTGGTGGGTAACCTCGTGGACAACGCCCTCGACGCCGTCACGGGGGCCGCGGAGGCGTCTGTCCGGGTCCTTGTCGAGGACAGTCCCGAGGAAGTGGTGGTTACCGTCCGGGACACCGGCCCGGGCATCGATGCTGCGGCTACCGAAGAAATCTTCCGGCAGGGCTTCACCACCAAAAAGCCGGGGCCCGCGGGCGGCAGGGGCTTTGGCCTGGCGCTCTCGCGTGTCGTGTGCCGGCGCGGCGGCGGAGAGCTTGCCGTGGCAAACGACGGCGGTGCGGTCTTCACCGCGCGATTGAAAAGGGCGCCGCTGAAACGGATGCCGGCCAAAGGAAGGGTGGCCAAGCCATGATCAATGTCCTGATCGTTGACGACGACTTCATGGTGGCCAAAGTCCATGCCGGCTTTATCCAGCGCACGCCGGGGTTTGCCGTCGTCGGGGTTGCCCATACCGGGGCCCAGGCCATGGCCGAAACCGCCCGCCTGCAGCCTGACCTGGTCCTGCTGGACATCCACCTGCCCGATATCAACGGGCTGGACCTCATGACCAAGCTGCGGGAGGCGGCACCGGAACTGGACGTGCTGGTGATCAGTGCCGCCCGCGAGGTGGAGACAGTCCGCCGTGCGCTGCGTGGCGGGATTGTGCACTACCTGATCAAGCCGTTTTCGCAGACGGACCTGCAGGAACGCCTGGAGCACTACCGCAGCGCGTACCAGGGCCTGGACCTCGCCAAGGACGTCGCTGAGCAATCGGACGTCAACCGGGTCTTCGGGCTGGAAACTGCCGAGCGCGAGCGCAGCGAACCCCGCCTCCCCAAGGGCTGTAGCGCGGAAACCCTCCGGCTGGTGGTCGACGTGCTCCAAACTGCCGACACTGACCTGGCGGCCGCCGAAGTCGCCGACCTGCTGGGCCTGTCCCGGGTCAGTGCGCGCCGGTACCTCGAATACCTTCACGACGAGTCGAGGGTGGAGGTGCGGCTCAAGTACGGTGCAGGCCGTCCCGAGCGCCGCTACGCCCTGAAACCTGTGTGACATCAGTGCCGTCGGTGCCCCGGGGGGAGGGACAGCGGCGGGATGGCTTCATACAGCAGGGTCCGGATCCAGCGCTGGCCTGTTTCGCGGTACTCCGCACGGCTCGCGAAGCGGTAGAGGTAGCTGTGCACACGCACCCACCGGGGGCGGGCGCCGTCGAACGGGTCCTGGCGCAGGAGCCGGAGCACCGGCTCGTCAGCTTCCAGCAGCTTGGCCAGGAAGGCGTAGAACCACTCCTCGTGCACGGTGCGGAGGGGCAGGAACCACATAAGCCAGTCCAGCCGGAGGTGATACGGGGCCCACTGGCGCGGCAGCCGGCGGACGTCCCCGGGCTTGCCGCGGAAACCGTACTCCCGCCAGTCGGAATCGTCGTCGGGCTCGGCGTCGAGGGTCCCTTCCACCACGATCTCGATCCGCATTTTGGTCACGGTGCCGAAGGCCCCGTACGTGTTGCCCAGCTGCCAGCGGTTGAAGCTGGCGTTCATGAGCTGCCGGTGCTGGAGGAGGTTCCGGACGGGCCAGTAGCTGAGGACCAGCAGGAGCAGCGTCACGGCGAGCACGACGGCGAGCCACCACACGGGGGCCTGCGCACCACCTGCTCCCGCACCGGCGCCCGCGCCGGAACCGGATGCGTGCCAGTCCAACGGGATAACGGGCAGCACCGCGTGGGCCACCGGATCACTGACGGCTGCGAAGGCCAGCAGGATGGCCATCCAGTTGAGCCAGGCAAAGTTCCCGCTCGCCACGAGCCACAGCTGGGTAAAGATGACGATGCCCGCGGCGATGCTGGCCAGCGGCTGCGGGGCGAAGAGGAAGAACGGGACCACCAGCTGCGCGAAATGGTTGCCCAGGACCTCCATCCGGTGCAGGGGCTTGGGGAGCAGGTGCGCCTGGCGGCTTAACGGTCCGGGCATCGGCTGGGTCTCGTGGTGGTAGTACAGGGCGGTCAGGTCGCGCCATTCGCTGCCTCCGCGGATCTTGATCATCCCGGCACCGAACTCAAGCCTGAACAGCAGCCACGCCAGCAGGATCAGGATGGTCCGTGGCGGGGGAGTCTGGTCCGAACCCAGGAACGCCACGATGAACCCGGCTTCAAGCAACAGCATTTCCCAGCCGAACCCGTAGAACGTCTGGCCCACGTTCACGATCGACATGTACAGCAGCCACAGGGACAGGAACGCGATCATTGGCAGCCATGGCGGCCCGAGCTGGGGGAGCCCCGCTACGATCGCGGCCGCGATGGCCATGCCGCTCCCGCAGACCCACCGCAACAGGCGGTCGGAGTAGCGCCAGAGGAACAGGCTGGGCCGCCGGCGCCGCCTGAAGCTGTCCACGTAGTCGGGGACCGGGAGCAGGCCGCGCTCGCCGAGCAGCGCGGGGAACTGGTTGAGGCAGGAGAGGAACGCCACGAAGAAGATCGTGGCAATGCCGCGCTGCAGCACCTGCCGGGCGAACTCATACTCCGGCGCGTCGAACCATGCGGTCCACTCCACGTTGTTCACGTTACGCCTGCAGTCCACGGCGTCAATGCGCCGCAGCACTAGGATCGAACCATGTTTGCGCTGGTGCTCATCGCTGTTGTCGCCGGGGCGATGGCCCAGCGTATTGCAGGCCTCGGCTTCGGCCTCCTCGTATCGCCGGTCCTGGTGGTGCTGCTTGGCCCCTTTGACGGGGTGATGATCATCAACCTCTGCGGCGCGGCGTCGTCGCTGCTGATCCTGTCCCGGGTGTGGCGGCACGTCAACTGGCGGCGCTACGCCGGCCTGGCCGCCTCCGCGGTGGTGGGCGTGGCCCCGGGTGCCTGGCTCGCCAGCAACGTCCCCGAGGCGCCGCTGGAAATCTGCATCGGTGTGCTGCTCATCATCGCCCTGCTCGCTTCCCAGCGGCTGACCCGGAGTTCCTGGCGCGCCAGCGGGCCGGTGCCCATGATGTCCCTGGGGTTTTCCAGCGGCCTGATGAACGCCGCGGCCGGCGTGGGCGGACCGGCGATCACTGCCTATGCCATTGCCACGCGCTGGGACCAGAAGAGCTTCGGCGCTACCCTGCAGCCCTATTTCGTCACCACGGGCCTGTCCTCGCTGCTGACCAAGTACTTCGTTTCCGGCGGGCATGTTCCCGCCCTCCAAGGCTGGCAATGGCTGGGGGTCCTGGTCGCCATGGTGCTCGGAATCGTCGCAGGCGACCTGCTGTCGGGGCGGGTGCGGCCGGCGGCCGTCCGCCGGATTGTGGTGGTGATCGCCTACACGGGAGCCGTATCCACGATTACCAAGGGCGTGGTGGAGCTGGCCTTCGGGTAGGCCGCGCAGGCGCCGGGAGGCCAGTCACGTGCGGGATACTTAACGGATGCAGCCACGCAGAATCGTTCTTCTCGGATCCACCGGTTCCATCGGCACCCAGGCGATAGACGTCGTCGACGGCGCCCCGCACCTTTTCGAGGTGGTGGCGCTGAGTGCCGGCGGCGGCAACCTTGGCCTCCTTGCCCGGCAGGCCGTGCACACGAAGGCGAAGGCCTTGGGCACCGCCAGTGGCGATGCGTCCGCCCTGCAGGAACTGATCGACGACGCCGCCCGTGCGGCCGGCGTCACCGGCTACCGCCCCGAGATCATCACCGGCCCGGATGCCTCCACCAGGATTGCGGAGATCGACGCGGACGTGGTGCTCAACGGCATCACCGGCTCCATCGGGCTGGCACCCACGCTGGCGGCCTTGAAGTCAGGCGCCACCCTGGCACTGGCCAACAAGGAATCCCTGATCGTCGGCGGTGCCCTGGTCAAGGCTGCCGCGCGCGAAGGCCAGATCGTCCCGGTGGATTCCGAGCACTCGGCCATCGCACAATGCCTGCGTTCCGGCACCGCTGCCGAGGTGGACCGGCTCATCCTGACGGCCTCCGGCGGGCCCTTCCGCGGCAGGACACGCGAAGAACTGCACAACGTCTCGCCGCAGGATGCCTTGGCGCACCCCACCTGGGACATGGGCCTGATGGTCACCACCAACTCCGCCAGCCTGGTGAACAAAGGCCTTGAAGTGATCGAGGCGCACCTGCTGTTCGACATCCCGCTGGATCGCATCGACGTCGTTGTCCACCCGCAGTCCGTGGTCCATTCCATGGTTCAGTTCGTGGACGGCTCCATCATTGCCCAGGCCTCGCCGCCGGACATGCGCTTGCCCATCGCCCTCGGGCTGGGATGGCCGGACCGTGTCCCGAAGGCGGCTACGCCGTGCGATTGGACCCAGGCAAGCAGCTGGACCTTCGAACCGCTCGACGCCGAGGCGTTCCCCGCCGTCGCGCTCGCCAAGGACGCTGCCAAGCAGGGAAGCACCTATCCCGCCGTTTTCAATGCTGCCAACGAAGAGGCCGTGATGGCCTTCCACTCCGGCCGGATCCGGTTCACGGACATTGTGGATACTATCGAAGCGGTGCTCAGCGAACACCCAGGATCTTCCGGGCTGACAGTTGAGTCCGTGCTGGATGCTGAAACGTGGGCACGAGCGCGCACCCACGAACGTTTAGCAGTGAGCAGTCTCTAGGAAGCAGCAGATCTAAGCATGAGTCCCGTCATTCTCTTCATCCTCGGTGTCGTCTTTGTGGCGATCGGCATCGCAATCTCCATCGCGCTGCATGAAGTGGGCCACCTGGTTCCGGCCAAACTGTTCAAGGTGCGGGTCACCAAGTACATGATCGGCTTCGGCCCCACACTGTGGTCCAAGCGCAAGGGGGAGACCGAGTACGGGGTCAAGGCCATCCCGCTGGGCGGCTACGTGTCCATGATCGGTATGTACCCGCCGAACAAGGACGACGGCACCGTGCGTCCGTCCAGCACCGGGATGTTCCAGACCCTCGCCACCGAGGCACGTTCCATGGCCCACGAGGAAGTGGGACCCGGCGACGAGAAGCGGGTCTTCTACCGGCTTCCGGTGTGGAAGAAGGTCATCGTGATGCTCGGCGGTCCCGCCATGAACCTGCTGATCGGCGTGGCGCTGACGGCAGTGCTGTTGATGGGATTCGGGATCAGCACACCCACCACCACCATTGCGGACGTCTCCAAATGCCAGGTCAAGGCCGGGGAGACCGTGGATCCGGATTCCGCCGACTGCAAGCCCACTCCCGCGGCTGCGGCACAGCTCAAGCCCAATGACATCATCACGTCCTTCGACGGCAAGGCCGTGACCAAGTGGGACGAACTCACCGGCTGGATCCGTGCCTCCGCCGGCCGGGAAGTCAGCATCACGGTGGAACGGGACGGCTCGCCCGTCACCACTACGGTGACCCCCGCTCTCTCGGCCCGGCCGGTCATCGGCGCGGACGGCCGGCAGGCCACTGATTCCAACGGCACCCTGCAGTACCAGGAAGTCGGCTTCCTGGGGATCGGCGCCCAGACCACCCTGGTCTCCCAGCCGGCGTCGTCCGTTCTCCCCATGGCGGGGGAAAACATCCAGCAGGTGGCCGGCGTCGTCCTGAACCTCCCCGCGCGGGTGGTGGGTGTGGCCAAGGCGGCCTTCAGCGAAGAGCCCCGCGATCCCAACGGACCCATCAGCGTGGTGGGTGTGGGCCGCGTGGCGGGTGAAGTGGCCGCCATGGAAGAGGTCCCGCTGCAGTCCAGGCTCGCTGCGCTGGTGGGGCTGCTGGCTGGCCTGAACTTCGCGCTGGCCGTGTTCAACCTGGTCCCGCTGCTGCCGCTGGACGGCGGCCATGTGGCCGGGGCGCTCTATGAAGGCGTCCGACGGCGGGTGGCCAAGATGTTCGGCCGGCCCGACCCCGGTGCGTTCGACATCGCCAAGCTCCTGCCGGTGACCTACGTGGTGGCCGCGCTGCTGATGGGCATGAGTGCGCTGCTGATCTACGCGGACATCGTCAAGCCGGTAAATCTCTTTGGATAATCAGCTTCCAGCGGCTTAGATTCGAAAATCAGCCTTTTTTGACTGATTTATATTAATCAGCCGAAAATGATTGATATCAGACAATTAGTCGATTATGTTTGCGGTATGTACGTACTCACGATCGACCAGCGGGGCAGCACGGGAGATAGCGACCGGGTGCCCGGCCTGCTGGCTGAGCTGCACCGCATCTCAACCGGCGGCCGCTTCGAACGCTCCGTCGGCGACGAAGTCCAGGGCGTGGTGGAACAGCCGGCGGAAGTAGTCGAAATTGCACTTCACTCCCTCCGGAGCGGCCAGTGGTACGTGGGAATCGGAGCGGGCGCCGTTGACCTCCCCCTGCCTGCGAGCCCGAGGGAAGGATCCGGGCCGGCGTTCGTTGCTGCCAGGCTGGCCGTCGAGAAAGCCAAGTCTGCTGCATCCCATGTGCCGTTGTCCGTGGTTTCCGGCGGTCTCCGCCGCGGTGGCGCACCGCTGCCGGCGGCCGAGCCCGGCATCCGGGCCTGCGCGAACGCCGAGGCGGTCCTCCGTCTCATCGGGCGCCTGGTGCAGGACCGTACGGACGCCCAGTGGAAAGTCGTGGACACCCTTCGGGTGCTGCAACAGGACACGCCCGCCAGGCATGGCACCCAGAAGCTTGCGGCCGCAAAACTTGGAATCACGGAGCAGTCGGTGAGCCGCTCCGTGCTGAGGTCCGGCTGGCAGGAAGAATGGGCGGCGAGGCCGGCCGCCGGGATGCTTCTGGCACTCGCCCATGACGCAGTCCTGGAAGGACAAACGTGAACGCTCTCTGGATTACGCTCGCCCTCCTGACGGCAGGCTTCGTCGGCTGGCCGGTCACGGCCCTGGTGTTCCGGCTGGCGCGGACCATCGACGACAAAGCGGATGCGGCCAGGGCCGCCGAAGACAGGGCTGCCGCCGACCGGGCCGCCGAAGGGTCGGCTGACGATCCCTCCGCCGACGTCACCGTGGACAAAAAAGCAGTGGACAACGTCACATCCGACAAGGACGCGACGGACAAAGTAACGGCGGACCGGGGGACCGTCGACGGAGAGATCACCGTTGCGGCGGACGAAACCCGGGAGGAAACGGGAAAGGCAGCCGGTTCGCCGGCGCACAGCACGCGGATCCTGCGCGGCGGTGCCATCATCGGCGTCCTGGAAAGGCTGGCAGTGTGCCTGGCCATCCTCACCGGCCAGCCCGTGGCCATCGCCTACGTGGTGGCAATCAAGGGCCTGGGGCGCTTCGCCGAACTGAAGGAGACACCCGTTGCAGCGGAGCGGTTCATCATCGGCACGCTGGCCTCCATGCTGTGGGCCGCCGGGGTTGCCGCCAGTGTCAGGGTCCTCTTCCTCAACTGAACCGGATACAAACTCAGGCGGACAGGGCGATAGGGTATCCGTATGACTGTTTTTGCTGTTGAGTACGTATACGCCCCCGAGTCCACCGAAGCGCGGAACGCCGCCCGTCCGGCGCACCGGGAATGGACCGCCCGGCTGGCCAGTGAAGGCGCACTCCTCGCCAGCGGACCCTACGGCGACGGAGCCGGTGCCTTGCTCATCTTCAAGGCTGACGACGAAAACGCACTGAACGGGATCCTCAAGCAGGACCCCTTCGCCGCCGCCAGCGTGATCGCCGGCACGCGCACCACCGAATGGGCCCCCGTGACCGGCCTGCTGGCCGAGCACGCCGCCTAGCCAGCCGGAACCACACACCATCGATACTTCGATCTAAATAGGAGTCCACGTGACCTCGGTCAGCCTGGGAATGCCGTCAGCACCGCCCCCCGTCCTCGCTCCGCGCAGGAAAACCCGTCAGATCAAGGTGGGCTCGGTGGGCGTCGGCTCAGATTCGCCCATCAGCGTGCAGTCGATGACCACCACCCCCACCACGGACATCAACGCCACCCTGCAGCAAATTGCAGAGCTGACGGCGTCAGGCTGTGACATCGTGCGGGTTGCCTGCCCGTCCGCGGACGACGCCGAGGCCCTCCCGATCATCGCGCGGAAATCGCAGATCCCGGTCATCGCTGACATCCACTTCCAGCCCAAGTATGTTTTCGCCGCGATCGAGGCGGGCTGTGCTGCGGTGCGCGTCAACCCTGGCAACATCCGTAAGTTCGATGACCAGGTCAAGGAGATCGCCCGCGCCGCCAAGGACCACGGCACCTCCATCCGGATCGGCGTCAATGCAGGATCCCTGGAGCCCGGCATCCTGAAGAAGTACGGCAAGGCCACCCCGGAAGCCCTGGTTGAGTCAGCGGTCTGGGAAGCCTCGCTGTTCGAGGAGCACGGCTTCCACGACTTCAAAATCTCCGTCAAGCACAACGACCCCGTGATCATGGTCGCCGCCTACGAGATGCTTGCCGAACAGGGCGACTGGCCCCTGCACCTTGGCGTCACCGAGGCCGGACCGGCCTTCCAGGGCACCATAAAGTCCGCCACGGCCTTCGGTGCGCTCCTGTCCAGGGGGATCGGCGACACCATCCGCGTTTCCCTCTCGGCTCCTCCCGTCGAGGAAATCAAGGTTGGCAACCAGATCCTGCAGTCGCTGAACCTGCGTCCCCGCAAGCTTGAAATTGTCTCCTGCCCGTCATGCGGCCGTGCCCAGGTGGACGTCTACACCCTGGCTGAGCAGGTCACGGCAGGACTCGAAGGCATGGAGATTCCGCTGCGTGTAGCCGTCATGGGCTGCGTCGTCAACGGCCCCGGTGAGGCACGTGAAGCCGACCTGGGCGTGGCCTCCGGCAACGGCAAGGGACAGATCTTTGTGAAGGGCCAGGTCATCAAGACTGTCCCCGAGAGCGAAATTGTTGAGACACTGATCGAAGAGGCCATGCGTATCGCTGAAGAGATGGGGGAGGCCGATGGCGAAGATGCTGTCAAGGGTAGCCCCGTGGTTAGCGTCTCGTAAGGAGAATGCAGGACCCGGCGTATCAATCCGGGTCCTGTCCGGGCCGGACACCGCCATGCTGCGGGAGCTGGCCCGGACCGACGTTGTGGCCAACGTCTTCATCCTGTCGCACCTGGCCGCGACGGGAAGCGCCGCGCCCACTTTGGGCGGGGCCAGTATCTTTGGCGTGTTCGACGGCGACGACCTCGTGGGCGCGTGCTGGGCAGGGGCCAACCTTGTTCCCGTGCAGCTGGACCCGGAACTTGCCGGACTCGTGGCCGAGCACGCGCACCGCTCCGGCCGCCGCTTCGCCTCCATCTTCGGCCCTGCGGATACGGTCCTGGCCATTTATGAACAGCTGGAGCAGCTGGGGCAAGCTGCCCACGAGGTCCGGGCGGACCAGCCGCTGATGACCATCACCGAGCCGCCCGCCGTACTGGCAAATACGGACCTGGGTTTCGGCCAGCTCGCCGACTTTGACCGGATCCTGCCTGCCTGCGCGGCCATGTTCGAGGAGGAAGTCGGCTATTCGCCGTTCCTTGGCGGCCGCGAGTTCTACAGCAGGCGCGTCGAGGGACTCATCCGGCAGGGCCATTCCCTGGTCCACCTCAACGCGGACGGCCAGGTCCTGTTCAAGGCCGAGCTGGGCGCCGTCACCGCCGACGTGACGCAGGTCCAGGGGGTTTGGATGAACCCTTCCTTCCGCGGACTCGGGCTCAGTGCCGGCTACATGGCCGCCGTCGTGGAACTGGCGCAGCAGCTCGCGCCCGTCACCAGCCTGTATGTCAACGACTACAACGCGCGCGCAAGGGCCACATACGAGCGTGTGGGCTTCCGCCAGGTGGGCACGTTCGCTACAGTTCTGTTCTAGCTGGCCGGTACCGGCCGGCATTCGAACTTATTGGGGGATAAATGAATACGTCTGTTCTGCGCTATTTCGGGGGATCTGCCCTCCTTGTGCTGGCACTTACAGCCTGTGGCGGACCCGCTAAGCCGGCGGACGCAGGGGGCGGTGCGGCCCCGGAAACCTCCGCCACAGCAACTCCAAGCCCCACGCCGACGGAAGACGCCTTCAAAATGCTGAGTTCCGATGAGCTCGCGGAGATCGCCGGAGGAGTGAAGGACACAGACAGCGTCGCTTTGGCCGTGATGCCCGCGGACAAAGTTTCCCAGGCGCTGGACCAGATGATGTCCCTCATGACCGAGGTCCAGGTCGAACCTGCCGAATGCAATTCCATCGCCACAGGCACGGCGCTGAAGCCGGACAGCAGCACCACCATGGCCGTTGGTGCGTCCACGTCCTCCAATGCCGAACTGACCCAGACGCTCTCTCTCCTCTCCGGCGTGGACAAGCAAAAGCTGGACGGGGCGCTTTCCGCGCGCGGCAAGGAGATTGCAGACTGCGGAAACCTCAGCATGAAGATCGGCGAGATGTCCGTGACAGCAACCACCACGGGGCTTGACAGCGGGGCTGACACCGCCGGCGCCATCGCCATGCAAACGGACGTCACGCTGCCCACTGGTGCCACGCAGAGCACGGTGATGACCTTCGCGGTCAAGGGCGGAGTCCTGATCGCGGCACAGGCGACGGGCACCGGCGTCACCTCGGCCGATCTGGCCCCGATCGAAGAACTTCTGGACCAGGCTGCCGCCCTCATTGACTAGCGGACCGTCTTCCACGGACCCCTGGGGTAACCGCGAGTCAACTGCAGAAAACTGCGTGACGACTCTTGTAATGGTGCCGTGGATCACATAGGTTCTACCTAGCCGCGCCGATGGGGTGTGTGCGGTCTCAGAGGGGAATCACCAATTGGTACTGAGCGTTGTCCTTCCCAGCAGGCACGCTCAGCGCTTCCTCCGGACTTGACGGTCTGACAGGCCGTAAGAGCCACGCCAAAACAGGATGACCAGCCGGCAACGGCCAGGGGCTTCCTCTTAGTTCTGGCGTGGCTCCTCCCCGTTAAGCGGTGCAGCAGGAACGGGCACAGTCGGCGGCAGGCTGCGGGGGACCGGGGCACTCGCCGCGTCACGGTAGATTAGTAACCAGACAGATCTGCCCCAGCCCGTCATCTGAACAGGCACCTCCCAAGAAACGGATTCCTACCCGTGGTCCTTCGACTTTCCAAGCTGTTCCTGCGCACCCTGCGCGAAGATCCCGCCGACGCCGAGGTG
Organism: Arthrobacter sp. ISL-69; assembly: GCF_018613775.1. Taxonomy (NCBI): domain Bacteria; kingdom Bacillati; phylum Actinomycetota; class Actinomycetes; order Micrococcales; family Micrococcaceae; genus Arthrobacter; species Arthrobacter sp. ISL-69. The sequence continues at coordinate 113,357 of NZ_JAGGPO010000017.1, read as the reverse complement.
GCGAGCCACCGGCTCCTGGTCCGTGCCGGATACATCCGCAGGGCCGCGCCGGGCATCTACACCTGGCTACCGCTGGGCCTGAGCGTCCTGCGCAAAGTGGAGCAGGTCATTCGCGAGGAAATGGCCGCCATCGGCGCCCAGGAGGTTCACTTCCCGGCTCTCCTGCCCAAGGAGCCGTACGAGGCCACCAACCGCTGGACGGAGTACGGCGAGGGCATCTTCCGGCTGAAGGACCGCAAGGGCGGGGACTACCTCCTGGCTCCCACGCACGAGGAAATGTTCACGCTCCTGGTCAAGGACCTGTACTCCTCGTACAAGGACCTTCCGCTGAGCATCTACCAGATCCAGAACAAGTACCGCGATGAGGCGCGGCCCCGCGCGGGCCTGCTGCGCGGCCGCGAGTTCATCATGAAGGACTCCTACTCGTTCGACGTCGACGACGCCGGCCTGGACGCCAGTTACAACGCGCACCGCGCCGCCTACCTGAAGATCTTCGAACGCCTTGGCCTCGAAGTTGTCCCAGTGGCCGCCACAGCCGGTGCCATGGGCGGCTCCAGGAGCGAGGAGTTCCTGCACCCCACCGAGATCGGCGAGGACACGTTCGTGCGCTCGGCCGGCGGCTACGCGGCCAACGTGGAAGCCGTGACCACCGTGGTCCCCGCCGAGATCGACTACACCAACTCTCCGGCCGCGGACATCCGGGACACCCCGAACACTCCCACCATCGAAACGCTCGTGGACGCCGCCAATCAGCTGGTGCCCCGCGGGGAGAACGACGGCGGCGCCTGGACGGCCGCGGACACGCTGAAGAACGTTGTCCTCGCCGTCACCCTGCCCACCGGGGAACGCCAGATCGTCGTCATCGGCGTGCCCGGTGACCGCGGCGTGGACCTGAAGCGTGTTGAGGCCAACATCGGCACGTACCTGCCGGTCGCCGGCGAGATCACCGTGGAGGCCGCAGGCGAGGAAGACCTCGCCCGCAACCCGCTCATAGTCCGGGGATACCTGGGCCCGGGGATGTCGCTTGGCACGCCCCTGCTTGGCCTGGAAGGCGCCGCGAAGCTCCTGTACCTGGTGGACCCCCGCGTCGTCAGCGGCACCGCCTGGGTAACCGGTGCCAACATGGCCGGAAAGCACGTCTTCGGCCTCGTCGCCGGCCGCGACTTCGGCTGGGACGGCGTGATCGAGTGCACCGAGGTACGCGCCGGTGACGAAGCGCCGGACGGTTCCGGTCCGCTGGAGACCAAACGCGGCATCGAGATGGGCCACATCTTCCAGCTCGGCCGCAAGTACGCCGAAGCCCTTGAACTGAAGGTCCTGGACCAGAACGGCAAGCAGGTTGTGGTCACCATGGGTTCCTACGGCGTTGGCGTGACCCGTGCTGTCGCGGCCCTGGCCGAATCCAACCACGATGCCAAGGGCCTGATCTGGCCGCGGGCAGTGGCACCGGCTGATGTCCACGTCGTCGCTGTAGGCAGGGGCGAGGAGATTTTCGCCGCCGCAGAGCAGCTCGCCCTTGAGCTTGAAGCCAATGGACTTGAGGTCATTTACGACGATCGTCCCAAGGTTTCCCCCGGCGTGAAGTTCGGCGACGCCGAGCTTATCGGCGTGCCCACCATCCTCGCCGTTGGCAAGGGGCTCGTGGATGGCGTGGTGGAGATCAAGGACCGCCGCAGCGGCGAGGCGGAGAACGTGGCTGTGGACAAGGCGGTTGACTATGTGGTCAATGCCGTCCGCAGCAAGTAACTCCCCGCAGTCGAAGGAGTGATCTCCGGATTCGAGTCGCTGGAGCCCGCCACGCTGATCCTCATCATCGTGGCGGGCTTCGCCGCAGGATGGATTGACGCCGTGGTGGGCGGCGGAGGGCTCATTCAGCTCCCGGCGCTGCTGCTGGTGCCGGGCATCAGCCCGGTCCAGGCGCTTGCCACCAACAAGATGGGTTCCATCTTCGGGACCACCACCAGCGCTGTGACGTTTTACCGCCGCGTCAGGCCTGACCTGCGCACGGCCATCCCCATGGCGGTCATCGCGCTGGCCGGGAGCTTCGGAGGTGCTGTGCTGGCCGCCACCCTGCCCGCCAGCGTATTCAAGCCGATCATCGTGGCGGCGCTGGTCGCCGTCGCGCTCTTCACGGCCTTCAAACCGAACATCGGCGAGCTGACGGCGCTCCGCCACGACGGCAGGACGCACTATGTGGTGGCCTGCCTCATCGGCGCGGCCATCGGTTTCTACGACGGCCTGATCGGACCCGGCACGGGCTCGTTCCTGATCATCGCCTTGGTGTCCGCGATGGGGTACGCGTTCCTCGAAGCCAGTGCCAAGGCCAAGATCGTGAACATGGCCACCAATGCCGGCGCCCTGATCTTTTTCCTGCCCCACGGCTCACTGCTGTGGGGCGTGGGACTCGTGCTGGGGCTTGCCAACATGGCCGGCGGCTACCTCGGGGCCCGGACCGCGGTGAAGCAGGGCAGCACCTTCATCCGCAACGTCTTCCTCGCCGTCGTGGGCGCACTGATCATCAAGCTGGGCTACGACATCTGGCAGGACACCTTCGCCTAGCCTCCGTCCGATCCGGCAACCCGGCCGGGTCCGGATACCATGCGAAAGACCCTCCCGGACGGGCAGGACCCGGCGTAGCATGCTCCTATGTCAAAAGGGGACGAACCCTTCCGCGACGCCTTGGACGCAGCAGCCGGGCATGCCCGTGAATGGCTGGAAAGCCAGCCGACCCGCCACGTAGGGCCCCGGGCCACAGCCGCGGAGCTGGAAGCCGTCTTCGGCGGCCCAATGCCGGTGAGCGGCCTCCCTGCGGACGAAGTGATCGACTTCCTCGCCAGCAAGGCGGAACCGGGTCTCATGGCCATGCCTTCGGGGCGTTTCTTCGGGTGGGTCATTGGAGGTACGCTGCCCGCCGCACTGGCAGCGGACTGGCTCGTCAGCGCCTGGGACCAGAATTCGTTCCTCCGTGCCGCCACGCCGGCCGCCGCGGTCATCGAGGCGGCAGCCGGGCATTGGTTCCTGGACCTGCTGGGCCTGCCGGAAGCGGCCGACGTCGGCTTCGTCACCGGAGCGACAATGGCCAACTTCGCCGGGTTGTCCGCCGCCCGCTGGCGCGTCCTGGAGCAAGCCGGCTGGGACGTGAACACGGACGGGCTGACCGGCGCTCCGCCCATCCGCTGTTTCGTGGGCCAGGAACGCCATGACTCGATCGATCTCGCACTGCGGTATCTCGGCATGGGACGCCCCATCGTGGTGCCCTCGGACCGGCAGGGCCGGATTGATGCCGCGGAGCTGGACTGCGCCCTGGACCGTGCGCTGGGCGCTGCCGACGGATCGGCCCCGGCGCCGCTGCTGGTCTGTCTACAGGCCGGGAACGTGCATTCCGGAGCTTTCGATCCGTTCCTGCAGGCGGTCACCGTCGCGAAAGCACATGGAGCGTGGGTGCACGTGGATGGTGCCTTCGGACTGTGGGCGGCCGCGGTGCCCGAACTCGCCGCACTGACCGCCGGGCTCCACCTGGCTGACTCGTGGGCTACCGATGCGCACAAGACCCTCAACGTGCCCTACGACTGCGGCATCGTCGCCGTGCGGGACACCGAAGCCCTGCGCGCCGCGATGAGCGTCAACCCCAGCTACATGATCCGCGACTCAGCTGAGGCCGCGGACCCGTTCCAGCTCGTCCCGGAGCTGTCCCGCCGGGCCCGCGGCGTTCCCGTGTGGGCGGTGCTGAAGTCCCTCGGCCGGAACGGAGTGGCCGCACAGGTGCGCAACCTGGTCAGCCGGGCCTCGCAACTGGCGCACCAGCTGTCGGGGCTGGACGGCGTCGAAGTGCTCAACGACGTCGAATACACGCAGGTCTCGCTGGCTTTCGGTGATGACGCCAAAACGCGGGCCGTGACGGCACGGATCATTGCGGACGGGCTGGTGTGGATGTCGGGGTCCCGCTGGAAGGGACGGGATGTGCTGCGGATTTCGGTGAGCAACTGGACCACGGACGACGGCGACGTCCAAGTAGCCGTCGAGGCGGTACGAACGGCCCTGGCCGCGGTCCGCAGCTAGGAAACGGCCAGCCCTACGGCTTCCCCGGGGGCGGGGAGGTCGTGTGCCGCGGGGAGCCATGCGAGGGTGCGTCCCGCGAGCGTGCTTGCCACCCACAAGGACCGTGCGAGGTCGCCGCCATGGTGCGGCCGCGAGGCATACGAGAGGGCATTTTCAACTTCTCGGGCAAGGCTCCACTGCCGGGCCACTTCGGCATCCAGCCCTGCGGCCGTGCTGAAGTCCCGGCATCTGTCCAACAGTCCCTGCCCCGGATCCGTTCGGGGAAGGTCGCGGATGCGGTTCCAGAGGAGCGGGGCCACGGCGAACTCGGCCTCGCCAACCATCGGCTGAGGGTCTATGGCTGCAAAGCCGTTGGAGCGGCCGTTGCCGCCGGCGCCTGCAGTATCTGCGCCGGCGCCGGCAGCGGCTCGTGGCAGCGGCTGGTCCTTGAGCCGGGCCAGGATGTTCAGGTAGTGGAAGTCGGTGTTGACCAGAACGTCGGTCCCGGCACGGCGGCCCACGGCTCCGCGCGTCTGGCAAACCTCCAGGGCGGCCTCCAGCAGCCACCGCGGAAAGGGCCGGCCCAGCTGTTCCCAGTCCGCCGGAAGGTCATCGCTCCACTGTTCGGCGCGCGCCGCCACGTGGTCGAACTCCTTCCACTCCGGGCGGTGGTCCGGCGCCAGGCTCAACTGCCGCGTCAGCCCGCCCCAGACCTCCACTGCCGTTTCCAGCGGAACTTCCTGGAGCGAGCGGCCGGCGTCGAGCCTCTCCAGCAGCATCGAACACGTTCCCGCGTCGGACTCAAGCAGCCGGACCGCCCCGTGGCCGTCCCAGAGCCGCAGGGCGAAACGCTCAACCCGTGCTTCGTCATGGGGGTAGGCAACCTTCAGCGCAGCAGGGACACCTTCCCGCGTTACCGGGACAACCACACCGCCGTGGCCGTTCCACGGCAGCTGGCCGGGCTCGAGGTCGACCTCAAGCCCCCAGCGCTCCAGGCGTCCGCAAATCAACCCGTGCAGGGAAGCAAGCCAGGCACGTCCCGCGCTGCTTCCGCTGTAGCGGCGGCTGAGGTCGGGCGGGATCGGGACTTCTGCAGGGTTGCTCATCAACTCCAGACTAGTTGAGGCAGGGGCTTCCAGTGCGGACGTCAGACGATGCCGGTGGCGCCCAGGAGATTGCCAATGACGAAAGTCGCAGCGAGCGCCAGCGCACCGCCGATCACCACCCGAACGGCTGCCGTTGTCTTGGAGCTGCCGCCGATCCAGGCGCCAACGGATCCCGTCGCGGCCAGTGCCACCAGAACGGCAGCGAACGTCAGCGGGACCCGGATGTTCTCGGGCGGCAGGAGGATGGCCAGCATTGGTAAGACGGCACCCGCGACAAAGGCGATTGCCGAGGCGAAAGCGGCATGCCAGGGGCTGACGATGTCCTCCCGGTCGATGTTGAGTTCAGCCGACAGATGGGCGGACAGGGCGTCATGTGCCGTGAGCTCCCTGGCCACTACCTGGGCGGTGTCCGGGCTCAGCCCCTTGCTTTGATAGATGGCCGCCAGCTCGGCCAGCTCCTCTTCGGGCTCTTCTTCAAGCTCGCGGCGTTCTTTTTCGATCAGTGCCTTCTGGCTGTCGCTCTGGCTGCTGACAGAAACGTATTCACCCAGTGCCATCGAAATTGCGCCGCCCACTACGCCGGCCGCACCTGCGATGAGGATCGGGCCGGTCTGGGTGGTGGCACCGGCCACGCCCACCACAATGGCGGCCACGGAAACGATCCCGTCATTGGCCCCGAGTACACCGGCGCGCAGCCAGTTCAGCCGGTGGGCGACGTCATTGCCATGCGGCTCGTTCTCGTGCAGCGCAGGTGCTCCGGGGGTGTCCATGACTACAGCAAACCACCAGCGCCCGGGGGCGTGCCAGTAATACGGGACTAAGGAAGGCTAGGCATACTTTGCAGCGCCGGCTCAGGGTGTTCCGGGGGACCCTGTACCGGGGGACTCGGGCGCCGGGCTGGCGTCCGGCAGTTCGGGGAGCTGCGCAGTGTCCACCACGATGCCCGGCAAGGGACCGGAGTCGGCGCCCCAGAGCGCCGCGCGGCGTGCAGCGGCCAGTAGGCCTGAAATGGCCCATTGCCGGGTACTGCCGTCGCTCAACGCCACCAGGTCGCCGTAAACCGGCAGGGTTCCTGCTTCGAGGCTGCCCAGGCCGGCCGCGGGCGATTCGAGGAACAGGGGGCCCAGGGTGTAGCCCGCTTCCCGTGCCGGAATGTCCACGCACTGTGCCCGGCTCAGGGCTTCGGCCTCGGCAAGGACCGATTCATGCCGTGCCAGCAGCTGGGCCGCAGAGCCGGCGGCCGTGCCTTCGAGGCGGGCGAGTGCCACCTGGTAGCCATAAACGGTTTCGGCTTCCGTTTTGACTGTCATCGCGAGGGCGGTTGCCGGAGTTGCTGTTCCTTCACCCGCCCCGGAAGGGGTGGGGACCGGCGGGCATGAGCCTGCCGGTGCTGCCGACGACGCGGGTGCCGCTGCCGGTCCTGGAAGGGCAGGCATGTCCGGTGCTGCTGCCCCCACAGCCGTGGCCAGCGAAGACGCCTGAAGTAGCTGGGCGGTACCGACGGCGGCAAGCAGCCGGGCCATCCCGCCGTCGGACTCCTCCGCATCCGAGAGGCGCTGCCCGCCGCTCGCGGACAACGCGGTGATGAGCGCAGCGGGTGAGTCCGGTGGTGCGGCCTGCCCGCTCGAGGGAGCGGAGGTACCGGGCGCGGTGGCTGCAGGGGTGCCGACGGCAGGGCCTGTGGCTGACGGCGAAGGACCCTGATCGGGCCCGGTCAGCGCCTTGGCCTGTGTTGTCAGCAAAGTCACAGCGCGCAGCAGGCCTTGGCGTTCGGCGCCGGAAACAGCGTCGGCAAGTTTGCTGCCGGCGAGGCGCAGCTGCATCGTTTCGGCAAGGGCCGCGGACCGTGCCCGTTCGGAAAAGGGCGGTTCCGGCGCCTGCGGCGGCGGGCCCGGAGTCAGCGCCAGCCCAAGGCTGATGAACAGAACTGTCAATGACGCCAGGATGCCGTACCGGAAATATCGGCCCGGCCGTCGATTTTCCTTGGTGTCGTCTTTCACAACAGACCATGTTGTCATGCCCGGCAGCAAGCGAGTGCACCATGGCGCCCATAAAATCGCTACGCTAGTACACACAACATCATCTAGCGGGAGGCGGCCGGCATCGTGAGTAATGCAGAAGCCACGACTTCATCAGACCGGACCGGGACGGGAAAGGCTGAGGCCGAATCCGTGCACAACCCGGAAGCCGAGCGCGTCCGGGCGCTGATGGAACCCACGGTCCAGGCAAACCGGCTCTACCTGGAGGACGTTGCCATCAACATCCAGGGTTCCCACCGGGTGATCCACGTAGTGGTGGACCTGCCGCAGGAGGAAACCGGCGGAGTAAGCCTTGACGTCATCGCGGAGATCTCCAAGGAGCTCTCCGGAATCCTGGACAGCGACCCCAACTACGACAGCCGCCCCTACGACCTCGAGGTTTCCTCGCCAGGCGTCGGACGGCCCCTGACCGAGCCGCGCCACTGGCACCGTGCCCGCGGACGCATGGTCAAGGTGAACGTCATACAGGGGGAGAACCTGACCGGAAGGGTCCAGTCCATTGACGACGACGGCGTGACCCTGGTTCCGGAGATCGCGGCAAAAAAGGGAATGAAGCCCAAGCAGGGCGAGCCCGAGAAAATTCCTTTCGACAGGATCCGTAATGGAAAAGTCGAGATAGAGTTCAGCCACCTCGACGAGGTCGGTCTGGAAGACGAACACAATGGACCTTCTGAGGAGGCCTGATGGATATTGACATGAGCGCACTGAGACTTCTGGAGCGTGAGCGTGAAATTCCGCTGGACCTCCTGATCCCCACCATTGAGCAGGCGCTGCTGGTGGCCTACCACAAGTCTCCGGGAGCCTTCGAAAAGGCCCGCGCAGAGCTGGACCGCAAGAGCGGCCATGTGACCATCTGGGCAACCGAAATCGACGACGACGGTGCCCCCATCGGCGAGTTCGAGGACACACCGGCCGGCTTCGGCCGCATCGCTGCCAGCACCGCCCGCCAGATCATCCTGCAGCGCCTGCGCGACGTCGAGGACGACAACGTCCTGGGCGAGTTCAAGGGCCGAGAGGGCGAGCTCGTTGCCGGCACCATCCAGCAGGGCAACAACCCGCACATGATCCAGGTCAACCTGGGAACGGTGGAGGCGCTGCTGCCCCCGCCCGAGCAGGTACCCGGCGAGAAGTACATTCACGGCAACAGGCTGCGCGCCTTCGTGATTGACGTTCACCGCGGCACCAAGGGCCCCTCCATCACGCTGTCCCGTTCGCACCCCGGCCTGGTCCGGAAGCTTTTCGAACTGGAAGTTCCGGAGATCGCCGACCGCTCCGTGGAAATCGTGGCGCTGGCCCGTGAGGCCGGACACCGCACCAAGATCGCCGTCAAGGCCAACATCCCCGGCGTCAACGCCAAGGGTGCATGCATCGGTGAAATGGGTTCACGCGTCCGGGCAGTCATGACCGAGCTCAACGACGAAAAGATCGACATCGTCGATTTCAGCGAGGACCCGGCGGCCTTCATCGCCAGCGCATTGTCGCCGTCGAGGGTGAATTCCGTCACCATCACCGATGAGGCAACGCGTTCCGCACGTGTTGTTGTGCCGGACTACCAGCTGTCCCTTGCCATCGGCAAGGAGGGCCAGAACGCCCGCCTGGCTGCCAAGCTCACCGGCTGGCGCATCGACATCGTCTCCGACGCCGCGGTTCCGCGCGAAAACTAAGCCGCTTCGGCGGAGTGCCCCTCGGATTGTCCCGCCCGGTTTCGACCCGTCGTTTCGGGGCCGGGGCACCTGAGGGGCTAGAATAGACATGACCGCGCCTGATGGCCGGTATTCGTGCGCCTTGAGCGTGCCCGCAAATCTGCGTTCGTTACGAATGCGGTTTACGCAGGCGGGCTCGGGGCAGCAGATATGTATGGGCAGGAAGATACTCACCGTGGCACTAGTGCAACACCTTGAGAATCAGCCGCAGCGTACCTGCATCGGATGCCGGAAGAAGGGCGCACGGTCTGAGTTACTCCGGCTCGTCGCCGAAGGCAGCGGTTCCACCGCTGTCATCGTTGACGAACGACGCCGGATGGCTGGCCGGGGTGCATGGCTGCACTCCAGCGAAACGTGCCTGGCGCTGGCAATCAAGCGGCGTGCGTTCGGACGTGCCCTCCCGGGCACAACCGGAACTGCCGCTGTCGAACGCCGGATAACGGCGGGCACGCATGCCGTGGACACTCCGGTGGCTGCAGCAACAACCGTCCAACCTGAAAGCGGGTCAGAAAACTGATGGAAACCCGATGAGTTCCCAGCGATGAGTGCGCAACGATGACAACTTTGTTGCGCTCTGCAATGGGCCTTTCAGCTGCTATCGCGGCGAAGGTCCGCAGTAAGAAGTAGACGGTTCGTGCCTGGCTCGGTGCGGACCGAGACAGGAGAAATGTGGCCAAGGTCCGCGTACATGAGCTTGCTAAAGAGCTCGGTATTACTTCCAAAGATGCAGTAACCAAACTGCAGGAACTGGGCGAATTCGTTCGCTCTGCCTCTTCAACTATTGAGGCCCCCGTTGTGAGGAAACTCCGCAACGCTTATCCCGCCGCCGGCGCTTCGAAGTCCGAAGCTCCGGCTGCAGCGCCCAAGGCGCCCGCCAGCCCCTCGGCTTCCCGTCCGGCGCCCGCGCCGGGACCGGCAGCTCCCAAGGCTCCGGAACCCAAAGCTGAAGCTCCGGCTGCAGCCCCGGCCGCTCCGTCGGCTGCGGCTCCGGCAGCACCCGCTGCAGCAGCGTCTGCGCCTGCGGCGCCCGCTCCGGCTGCACCGTCCACCGGTGCCAAGCCCGGCGCACGCCCGGCTCCCAAGGCTGAGGCTCCGGCTCCGGCAGCATCTGCACGCCAGGGTTCAGCACCCCGTCCGGGCGGTCCCCGTCCCGGTAACAACCCTTTCGCCACGTCCCAGGGCATGCCCCGAGGCCGCGGCGGCGACAACGAACGTCCGCCGCGTCCGGGCAACAACCCGTTTGCTCCTTCCCAGGGCATGCCCCGTCCGGGCGGAAACCGCACTGAGGGCGAGCGCCCCGGCGGCCCGCGTCCGGCAGCCGGCGCCGGGGGTCCCCGTCCGGGTGCTCCCCGTCCCGCTGGCGCACAGGGTGCACGTCCGGGCGCTCCGCGTCCGGCCGGCGCTGCAGGTGCACGTCCCGGTGCAGGCGGCGGAAACCGTCCTACTCCCGGCATGATGCCTAACCGCACCGAACGTCCCGCACCCGCTGGTGCAGGCCGTCCCGGCGGCGGAGGCCGCGGTCCCGGACGCCCAGGCGGCGCACCGGGTACCGGTGGCGCTCCGGGTGCCGGTGGCGGTGCTCCGGCCGGCGGTGGCTTCGGCAAGGGCGGCCGCGGTCGCGGTGGCACCCAGGGTGCCTTCGGTAAGGGCGGCGCAGGCCGTGGCAAGCAGCGCAAGTCGAAGCGTGCCAAGCGCCAGGAACTCGAGCAGATGAGTGCTCCGTCGCTGGGTGGCGTAAGCGTGCCCCGCGGCGACGGCAACACCGTTGTCCGGCTCCGTCGCGGCTCGTCCATCACGGACTTTGCCGACAAGATCGAGGCGAACCCCGCTGCATTGGTGACCGTGCTCTTCCACCTCGGCGAAATGGCCACGGCCACGCAGTCGCTGGATGAAGAGACCTTCGCCCTGCTGGGCGAGGAGCTTGGCTACAAGCTCCAGGTCGTGTCCCCGGAAGACGAGGAGCGCGAGCTGCTCTCCGGTTTCGACATCGACTTCGACGCCGAGCTGGAAGCCGAAGGCGACGAGGAACTCGAGGCACGTCCTCCGGTTGTCACCGTCATGGGTCACGTTGACCACGGTAAGACCCGCCTGCTGGACGCTATCCGTAACTCCGACGTCGTCGCGGGTGAACACGGTGGCATCACGCAGCACATCGGTGCCTACCAGATCACCACTGACCACGAAGGTATCGAACGCAAGATCACCTTCATCGATACTCCGGGCCACGAGGCGTTCACCGCCATGCGTGCCCGTGGTGCGAAGGTCACCGACATCGCCATCCTGGTGGTCGCAGCGGACGACGGCGTTATGCCGCAGACCGTTGAAGCCCTCAACCACGCGCAGGCCGCCAACGTGCCGATCGTCGTGGCCGTGAACAAGATCGACAAGGAAGGCGCCAACCCGGAAAAGGTCCGCGGCCAGCTGACCGAGTACGGACTGGTTCCGGAAGAGTATGGTGGCGACACCATGTTCGTGGAGGTCTCTGCCCGCCAGAACCTGAACATCGACGAGCTGCTCGAGGCTGTCCTGCTTACCGCAGACGCAGCACTGGACATGCGCGCCAACCCGAACAAGGACGCCCGCGGTATCGCGATTGAAGCCAACCTGGACAAGGGCCGCGGTGCGGTTGCTACCGTCCTGGTTCAGTCCGGTACGCTCCACGTCGGCGACACCATCGTGGCAGGCACGGCCCACGGCCGCGTCCGTGCGATGTTCGACGACGACGGCAGCGTCCTGACCGAGGCCGGCCCGTCCCGCCCCGTGCAGGTGCTGGGTCTGTCCAACGTCCCGCGTGCAGGTGACACCTTCTTTGTGACCGCTGACGAGCGCACCGCCCGCCAGATCGCCGAGAAGCGTGAAGCAGCAGACCGCAACGCCGCCCTGGCCAAGCGCCGCAAGCGCATCAGCCTGGAAGACTTCGACCAGGCCGTCGCCGATGGCAAGATCGACACCCTCAACCTCATCCTCAAGGGTGACGTGTCCGGTGCCGTGGAAGCCCTCGAAGATGCGCTGCTCAAGATCGATGTCGGCGAAGGCGTCCAGCTCCGCGTTATCCACCGCGGTGTCGGTGCGATCACGCAGAACGACGTCAACCTGGCAACGGTCGACAGCGCCGTTATCATCGGCTTCAACGTCAAGCCCGCCGAGCGTGTTGCCGAACTGGCAGACCGCGAAGGCGTGGACATGCGCTTCTACTCCGTCATCTACGCAGCAATCGATGACATTGAGATGGCCCTCAAGGGCATGCTCAAGCCGGAGTACGAAGAGGTCCAGCTTGGCACCGCCGAGGTCCGCGAAGTGTTCCGTTCCTCCAAGTTCGGCAACATTGCCGGTTCCATCGTTCGCTCGGGTGTTATCCGACGCAACACGAAGGCCCGCATCAGCCGCGACGGCAAGATCATCGGTGACAACCTCACCGTTGAGACGCTCAAGCGCTTCAAGGACGACGCAACCGAGGTCCGCACGGACTTCGAGTGTGGTATCGGTCTTGGCTCGTTCAACGACATCACCGAGGGCGACGTCATCGAGACCTTCGAGATGCGCGAGAAGCCGCGCGTCTAGGTTGGTTGTTTGACGGGTCGGGGGCGTCGGATTTTTTCCGGCGGCCCCGCCCCTACGCTGGGCGGCATGGGATCTGCGATCCCTTGCCGCCCAGCTTCGGTAGGCCCGATGCCACTCCCTGGCCGCCGGATAAAATCCAACGCGGGTCCGTCGTAGACTCGCCTTAGGTGCGTGGCATCAAAACCCAACAGTTGTGCGGGCACCGTTCCGGCGCCGTCGTACATCCAAATATTTAGGAGTGGAAATGGCTGATCCGGCACGCGCTGCCAAGTTGGCGCAGCGGATTAAGGTTGTTGTTGCAGAGGCTTTGGGCCGGAAGGTCAAGGATCCCCGGCTTGAGGGGATTACCGTCACCGATGCCCGTGTGACCAATGATCTGCAGCACGCCACGATCTACTACACCGTGTTCGGGGACCAGGTTGTCCAGGCGGATGCCGCCAAGGGCCTGGAGAAGGCCAAGGGCGTCCTCCGGCAGGAAGTCGGCCGCAACATCACTGTTCGGCTGACCCCCACCCTGGAGTTCGTGGCCGACCAGATTCCGGTCAACGCGTCCAACCTCGAGGAACTGCTCCGCGCCGCCAAGAAGCGCGACGCAGAGGTGGCTGCCCTGGCTGCAGGCGCCAAGCATGCCGGCGACGCAGATCCCTACAAGAGCGACATTCCCGAGGACGTGGAAATCGACGAGGACGACTTCGACGAAGAGGATGACGACCTCCTCGACGACGAAGAAATCGACGAAGACAGCAACAAATAAGCGCAGCAACCAATAGGCGCAGCAACAGTGTGGCCGGACCCGCGAAGGGGCCGGCCACACTTGTGTGTTAAATCCGGTCAGTGGCGGGAATGCCCGTCCAGGTCCACGGAGACCAGGCGTCCGTTCGGAGGCTGGTTCGCCGCCGGCAGGGCATCCACAGTGGCATAGAGCGTCGAGTCCTCAAGGGCAACGTCCGCCGTGAGGACGCCGGCCAGCACCGTCCTTTGCCTGCTGTCGCCGTCGATCCTGAGCACGCCCTCGCCGAACAGGGACGCGACGTAAACGTCGCCGTTGTCGTCCAATGCCAGCCCGGTGGGTGACATGACCTCGTCAGCAAAGAGCCTGACCCTGCCGTTGTCCGGATTGACCCGGTACACGGCGCCGCGGGCACCGAGTGCGGGATCCTCCGGTCCGCCGGGGAGCACGGAGACGTACAGCCAGCCGTCGGGACCCACCGCGACGTCCGTGGGGACGGGTTCAAAGGCATAGGTTCGGCCCACAACGCAGTCAGGGAGCTTCAGGGTTGACGCCACCTCCGCAGTGATCCGGTAGGGCTGCGACGGAAGTACCGCCACCGTTTCTGTTTCACCTGACCGGATGTCCACGGACACCACGCTGTTGGCGCCGGCATCGGCAACGTAGATGGTGCGGCCGGCGACGGCAATCCCGTAGGGGTGGGAGTCGACGTCGCCGTTATAGGCAGCCTGCACCTCCGGCGGCAGTTGTGCCAGGCACGCGTCCGGAAGGTCCTTGAAGCCGTAGTGTTCGCCGCCATCGGCATTCTCTTCCGTCTCCAGTGCAGCAAAATCGCCGAACGTGCGCTGCGTGCCATCCTCTTGGATGGACCGGATGTGACCGGCAAGGGGGCGGTCATCAAAGGGACCGGCGCCCTGGCTTTCGGCAAAATACGTGGTCCCGCGGCGTTCGCCGCTACCGGCGACATCCCATGCGGGGTCCGAATAGAGCACCGACTTGGCGCCGTCCGAGCCGATCCGGGTCAGCCGGCCGGCGAATGACTCGCTGACCGTGACGGAACCGTCGCGGCCGGCGCTGGCATGGAGCGGGCCGACGAGCCCGTTTGCAAGGGTGACCGGTTCGCTCTGCGGCGGGGCTGCGACGCCTGCTGAGCCGGTTGCCAGGAAAACCGCGGCGGTGACAGCAGCCGCGGCAAGCGAAAAGTGCTTTCTCATGGTGGTCTCCAAATGGCCAATGATGATTACCGGGAATCATTGAGACCACTTATTCGGCTTACGGGAAAGACCGCCGCCCCCACTGGGCACATTCTATTTCTTTGCCTCCGGGTAAGTCGATGGATCCGGCAAACTGCGGCCGCATCCTTCACGTGGAGCGGGGGATAGCTGGCTATGATCGGAGCATGGACACCCAACCTTCAGCCGCTGACATCCAGGAGTTCCTAGGCCAGGCCGTAAACCTGGCCGTTCAGAATGTGGCCGACGGCGGTGGCCCGTTTGGTGCATTAGTGGTCACCGCAGACGGGAAGCTCCATTTCGGCGTCAACAGGGTGACGCGCGACAACGACCCCACGGCCCACGCCGAGGTCGTGGCCATCCGGACAGCAGCGGCCGAGTCCGGGACCTTCGACCTGAGCGGCGCCGTGCTCTATGCGAGCTGTGAGCCGTGTCCGTTGTGCCTGGCCTCGGCGTTGTGGGCGCGGATCGAGCGCGTGTATTTTGCCGCGGACAGGCACGGGGCAGCGGCCGCCGGGTTCGACGACGCCGTGTTCTACGAGTTTTTTGAGGGCACCCGGCCGGAACTGATGCCGGTCCGCCAGACCGACATTCCGACGTCGAACGTTCCGTTCGACGCGTGGCGCGACAACCCGGACCGCACAGAATACTGAGCTCCGGCCGCGGATAGGACCGGACTGCCGGGCCGGCGGGACCTTCGACTCTATCCGGCCCCGGCAGCCGGGCGTGCGATTAACCTATGGCTTCAGGCGCGACTGGAAGGCAGCGGGGAGCAGTGGAACCGAGATTCATCAGGTGTCCCGGCTGCGGTAAGACGAACAGGATCCCCGCAGCGGCTCCCGGCCGTCCCCTCTGCGGAAACTGCCGCCATAACCTGCCGTGGATCGTTGACGCCGGAGACGCTGACTTCAGGCACATCGCAGAGCAGTCAACCGTGCCTGTACTGATCGACTTCTGGGCCGTATGGTGCGGCCCCTGCCGGCTGGTCAGTCCGGTCCTGGACCAGCTGGCGACGGAGAAGGCGGGACGGATCAAGCTGGTCAAGGTGGATGTGGACCGCGCGCCGGGACTCTCCTCCAGGTTTGCCGTTCAGGCAATCCCCACGCTGATGGTGATCGTCAATGGAATGGTGATCGCCCGGCAGGCGGGTGCCGCACCGGCGCCTGAGCTCCGGACATGGCTGGAACACGCGCTGTCCTCGAGCCTGAGCTGAGCTACTGCGGCTGAGGTCCCGCGTTAGGTACGCCGGGACCGCCGGCCGCGCGCCCCCAGTCCTCCGAGCAAAGGTGATCCCATGCCCAGAAGGAAGCCGAAGTCATACCAGTTGCCGGCCCTGCCGGTGTTATAGAAGGGGAACTCCGCCCAGGCCCCGAACACGTGGGCAATGAGCACTATCCACGCCGTAATACCGTTCCAGAAGCCCCACAGCAGGTCCTGCCACCACATGATCTTCCTCTCCGGAGCCGCCCCTGTGGACAGGCTAGGGGACGACTGGCAACTTCACTAGGGGCTCTGTGCCCGAGTTGGGGAGATTGTTTCTTCAGGTGGGGTGCATCAGCTTCGGGAGGGCAGTTCCGCGAGGGGAGGATCAGCTTCGCGACGGGAGGCGGCCCAGGCCTTCCACGAGGTCTTCTTGGGCGGCGCACAGCGCGATCCGGATCCAGCCTTCGCCGATGGAACCGAAGGCAGTCCCTGGGGCGAAGGACACCCCGGAATCGGCCAGGAACGTCCGGACCCAGGACCGCACGTCGCCGCCGCTGACATGCGAAACATCGGCCCACAGGTAGAAGGCGCCCTGAGCGGAGAGGAAGGGGATGCCCTTGGATTCCAGTATCGCCGAGGCCGAGTCCCGGTTGGCCCGATAGTGTGCATGCGCGTGGCTGACGTAGTCCTGAGGGCCCGTCAGGGCGGCTATCGCGGCGTACTGGGACGGGGACGCGACGCAGGAAACAATCGACTCCATCACGTTGTTCATCTTCCGCTCCAGCCCGGGCGGGCAGACCAGCGCACCAATCCGCAGCCCCGTCAGGCCGTATGTCTTGGAGAGCGTCAGGGACGTAAAAACCCTCGCCTCCCCAGGCACATCACTGTCGAAGCGGGCGGGGCTGACGTGGGGAACATCGTAGGTGAACGCCTCGTAGCATTCATCGGAGATGATCCACAGGTCATGGCGCTGAGCCAGCTCCACCATGTTGCGGGTCAGCTCTTCGCCCAGGACCGCGCCCAGGGGATTGGACGGTGAATTCAGGATCAGCACCCGGGTCCGCGGCGTGATGAGTGCCTCAATGTCCTCGATCCTTGGCTGGAAGTCGTGCTCCGGGTAGAGCGGGTAGCCCACGGGAACTCCGTGCAGCAGACGGCTGGTCATTGCAAACGTCGGGTAACCGGGGTTGGGGATCAGGATTTCGTCGCCGGGGGAGAGCAGCAGGCTCATGGCCAAGTGGAGGCCCTGCTGGGCGCCGTCCACGATGTAGACACGCTCGGAACCGATGTCAACGCCATTGCGCTCACGGAACCTGGCTGCGAAGGCCTCGCGGAGGGCGGGGATTCCGGCGTTTGGCGTGTAGTTGGTTTCGTCGCGGTCCAGGCAGGCCATGCCGGCCTCGAGGACGTGGCGGGGGAGGGCGAACCCCGGTTCTCCGATGCTTAGCACAATGGCGCCGGGGGTGGCCCACGCGGCCTCAGTGATCTCGCGGATCTGGTTGACGGGAACGTCGCGGACATGTGCGGCAAGCTCGGGCATGTCTGCCATCCTAACTGGCCACCGTCGGGCGAAAAAGGAGAGCCGTCGGCGCGGATATACTGGGAGGCGTGCTTTCTGGACTGGTAATAGTGGACAAGCCGCAAGGATGGACCAGCCACGATGTGGTTGGACGGATGCGGCGGCTGGCCGGTACCCGGAAAGTGGGGCACGCCGGAACGCTGGATCCCATGGCCACGGGTGTGCTCGTGCTTGGGATAAACAAGGCCACGCGGCTCTTGACGTACATCGTTGGCACCTCCAAGACGTACACAGCCACCATCCGCCTCGGTGAGTCCACCGTGACGGACGACGCCGAGGGCGAGGTCGTCAGCACCCAATCTGCCGCTGCAGTCACCGAGGAAGCCATTCGGGCCGGCGTTGCGGCACTCACCGGCGAAATCCAACAGGTTCCCAGCAGCGTCAGCGCCATCAAAGTCAACGGTGAGCGCGCGTATGCCCGCGTCCGGTCCGGCGAAGACGTCAAGCTCGCCGCGCGACCGGTCACCATCCACCGCTTCGACGTCCACTCAGTCCGTCCGGAGCGTGACGGGGAAATCCTCGACGTGGACGTCACCGTGGAATGCTCTTCCGGAACGTACATCCGTGCCCTGGCCCGGGACCTCGGTGAAGCGCTGGGTACCGGCGGCCACCTGACGGCCCTTCGCCGGACGCAGGTTGGGCCGTACACCCTTGACCAGGCCCGGACCCTGGAGCAGCTTGCCGAGGAACTCGAAGTGCTGGAAATGTCCCTGGCCGCGCGGGCGCTCATGCCCAACCGCGAGCTCAGCGAGGATGAAGCCACCGAAATTTCCTTCGGCCGGCGAATCGCCGCAGGTGTGGCTGCCGGGACGCCGGATGCCGCCACCGCGGACAAACCTGCCGCAGGGTTCGCTCCGGACGGCTCTTTGGTGGCCCTGCTGGCCGATGCCGGAAGCTACGCAAAGCCGGTGCTGGTGTTTGCCCCGAGCAACGAACAGCAGGCCAAGTAGCTTGGACGCGTACTTTTACATCATCTTGGCCGTCGGGTTGCTTTCCACGATCATCTGCACTGCCGCGGGGATCATGAAGAAGGCTCCGAACGATGCGACCATCCTGTCCGTCGCCGCTGTGGAACTCGCGCTGCTGGTTTACCTGGTGGGTTCGATCGTCCGGGTGGCTTCGGGGGAGCAGATCGCCGGCGAAGCGTGGGAGTTCTGGGGTTACCTGGTGACTGCGCTGATTCTTCCGGTGGGCGCCGTGTACTGGTCCATCCTGGAGCGCACCCGGTGGAGCAACTTTGTCCTGGCTGCCGTGGGGGTCACCGCCCTTGTGATGGCCGCCCGCATGAACCAGATCTGGTACTGAGTGGAAGAAGCAGACGTGACTCCGCAAACCCCCGTCAACAAAGCAGAGAACGCGGCCTCAGAGGCCCAGCCTAAGGACACCCGGAATACCGGGCCCGGGCGCCTGCTGATCGCGGTCTACGCCGTTTTTGCCATCTCCGCCACGGCACGGGCTGGCTACCAGATCCTCACCAAGTTCTCTGAAGCCCCGTTGGCGTACCTGCTCTCCGCCTTCGCGGCGCTCGTTTATGTCGTGGCGACGGTTTCGCTGGCGAAGGCGGGACGGACCTGGTTCAGGGTATCCGTGGCTGCGGTCCTTGTGGAATTGGTGGGCGTGCTGGTGGTCGGGGCGCTGAGCATCTTCGACTCCGTCAACTTCCCGCACGAAACCGTGTGGTCCCTGTTCGGCCGCGGCTACGCTTTTATACCCCTCCTGCTTCCCATCCTGGGGCTTGTATGGCTGTACCGGCGGCGACCGGTCCCGCTTAAGGCATAGCGGGGCGCTCGATTCTTAGGACGGATCCTCGGGCGTAAATTGTCGCACCCCCTTGGCAGACTTAGTTCATGGAAGCCATGGGGGAACTGACAGCAGGAGGGGCGTTGCGGTGGGCCGAGCTGCCGGCTGCCGCTTCTGCCGTTCAGCTCCTTGCTGTTCATCCGCCTGCTGCGCGCGACCGGGGCCTGCGCAGTGTCCCCGCGGGGCACCAGTATCCGGATACTTTAGCGTCCGACGGCGGCGGGTCCGGTGATCTGGCGCGGTGCCTTGAGCTGCTCGGGACCTTGAGTTCGACGGCGGTCGACGACTCGGCGCTGCTGAGCTTCCGTGAGGCTGCTGACTTTGCCGACAATGTCGAGGAAGTCTCCCGGGCCGTCGATTATCTGCAGATCGTTGCGGCCGGGGCCGTGGACCGGAGCCGCCGGGAAGCCGCAGTGGCTGCGGGCTCGGCCGCAGTCGGCTCGGACCCGGGCTCGGGCGCGGCCATCGGATGGGGCGCAGATACTGCTGTAGCCTCCCAAGCTCCACGTCCAGCCGAATCTGAGCTGGCTGATGACGGGTACAGGAACGCCACCGAGTTCCTCCGTACGCGGCTGCGGATCAGTGCGGCCGAGGCCCGGCGCCGGATCAGTCTCGCCGCCGCGGTCCTGCCCCGGGCAGGGTTTGCGGGCCACACGGAGCCTGCGGAGCGGCCCGAGCTCGCCGCCGCCGTCGCTGCCGGGACCGTTGCCTCCCGGCCCGCGAGCATCATCACGGCGGCCCTGGACCGGGTCCGGCACCACGCCACCGGGGACACCACGGCCCGGATGGAACACGCCCTGACCCGCACCGCGGCCGAGTACGACACCGACTTCCTCACCCGGATCGCCCGCCGCTGGACCGACGCGATCGACCAGGACGGTTCGGAGCCTTCCGAGGAAGAACTCCGCCGCCGCCAGGGCGTCTTCCTCCGCCCGGCCCGCCGCGGACTCCACCACCTGGAAATCTTCGCCACCCCGGACCAGTACGAGCCCCTCCTGACCGTCATGAACACCGCCACCAACCCCCGCACCCGAGCCGGTACCACCGAGGGTAGTGACGCCGGCAGCGACGCCGGCAACGACGCAGACAGTGCCGCGGATAGCGGCGACGGGACCGGCGGCGGACCTGATGCCGACCTGGACCGGCGGACCCGGCCGCAACGGCTCCTGGACGGCCTGGTCGGTGCCTGCAAAGCAGCCCTGACCACCGGAACCCTCCCCACTGCCGGCGGGCTCCGGCCGCAGGTGATGGTCACCATCGACCACCGCGACCTCCTGGACCGCCTCGAACACACCACCGCCCAGGGACCCCGCTACCGGACCGCGGCCACGGGCACCGGCAGCGAATCCTCGGCCAACATCCCCGGCATCCCCGGCACGGGCTCGTTCACGTTCACCGGCCCGGTCAACGCTTCCACGGTCCGGAAAATCGCCTGCGACGCCGATATCATCCCCGTCCTGCTCGGCAGCCAGGGCCGCATCCTGGACATCGGCCGCACCACCCGGATCTTCCCGCCCCACATCCGCAAAGCCATCACCGCCCGCGACCAAGGCTGCGCCTTCCCCGGCTGCACCATCCCCGCCCCCTGGTGCGAAGCCCACCACATCAGTTACTGGTCACACGGCGGACCCACCAGCACGGACAACGGAACACTGCTCTGCTCCCATCACCACCACCTCATCCACAAGGAACAATGGACCATCCAGGTCAAAACCGGGATCCCCTGGTTCATCCCGCCACCACACATCGACCCACGGCAAAAACCACAACGGAACAACTACTTCAGACTCGAATGATGCTGTCTGGCATGCCCATGGCTAGCGGAACTGAGCGAACATGCTCAGCGGTTCGGGGCTGAAGTCCGAGCCGTCGGTGAATCCCAGGGCCTGATAGAAAGCACGCTGCCCGGGTCCGTTATCGGTGATGAGTACCGTCTGCCGGACATGCCTGTATCTGGACTGGATGGCTTCAAGCATCGCCCGCCCGGCGCCGGATCCCTGGAACGTAGGCGTAACCAGGATGTCCTGCACGTAGCAGATGGTGGCGTCGTCCGAAATTGCCCGCGCCAGCCGACGATTTCTCCTGCGCCGTCCCGGCAGGTCACCACAAAAGCTGAATTCCGGATCGCCCGGACCAGCACTTCGGGTTCCGCGGTGTAGGCGGTCCATCCCGCGGATTCGTACACGGCGATGACATCTGCGTCGGCAATCCCGCTGCCGACGTGAACGCTGAAATCAGGCATCGGACCAGTGTTGCATGGCAGAGCTCCGCCGGGGCCTGCTGAAATGCTGTCAGCAAACGAAGAATTCCATGGGTGCTATCGTGACAACTCGCCGGTGGGCAGTGTTTCAGGGGACACACGAAAGCGCCGGGCAACCAGGGGGAGCAAATCGTGAACAAGGCAGCCCAACAACACGGCACCGGAGGCTATTGCCGCACCGGCAAACGGACCAGCGCCAGCCAGGGTCCGGAGCGCGCGGCCGGCAGCACGGGAAAATTCTCATGAGCCAGCCCGCGGAACCCATCCCCAAAAGCCCGTCCCGTGTGCTCTTCTACGGTGTGACGGGCAGCGGCAAGTCTTCGGCGGCCCATGACTATGCGGCAGCGTCGGGGCTCCCGGAGTACTCCGCCGACGACGATATCGGCTGGCTTCCCGGCTGGCAGCAACGCACCGTCGAACAGCAACGCGAAATCGCGGCGGCCGTCGCTGCACGCGACCGCTGGGTCCTCGACAGTGCCTACGGCGTGTGGCGCGACATCGTTGTTCCCCGCGCGGAGCTCGTTGTCGTGTTGGACTATCCCCGTTGGCTTTCACTCTCCCGCCTGCTGCGCAGTTCCCTCCGGCGCGTCATCACCAGGCAACCCGTGTGCAACGGAAACGTGGAAACACTCGGGAGGCTCTTTGCGAGGGATTCGATCTTCTACTGGCACTTCAACTCCTTCGCCAGGAAAAAGCGGGTGTTCAGGCAGTGGCAGACCGATCCGGACATGCCGCCGGTGATGGCGTTCCGCCGGCCCGGGGAGCTGGACGAATGGCTTGCCACCGTGGCAACCGCTGCCGCGGGTCCGGTGCGCGCAGCTGACGACCCCTGCCCACCCCTGAGGTGAGCGTCGGGCGGCTATTTCTTTCCGAAGAGCCCGCCCAACAGGCCGCCGAGGCCGCCGCCGTCGTTCTTTTTCTCCTCTTTCTGCCCGGCCGTCCGGTCGTCGCGGAGGTCGACGTCGATCAACTCGCCCGGAACGGGCGCACCGCCCTGCGGTATCGGCTGACCCAGAGGCCCGGTCGGGGCTTGCGGCGCCGAATTGCTCACCCGTTCCGGGACTACTGCACCCCGGGACTGCTGCCCGCCCTGCGAGCCCCCACCCAAAATGCCGCCAAGAATATCCCCGAAGCCTCCGCCTTGGGCGCCGGTGCCGCCCTGCGGGCCGCCGCCAAGAATGCCGCCCAGGATACTGCCGAGATCGATCCCGCCAGCCTGGCCTGCGCTGTTGTCAGAAGGCTCGCCCGAACCGTCGCGGCCAGCCACCTCGCCGGCCCCGCCTCCCGCATTTTGTCCGCCGAGGATCTTCTTGGCGAGGTAGGACATCACAATGGGCGCGAGAATGGGCAGCAGCTTCCGGACGAGGTCGCTGCCAACGCCGCCGAGGTTGGCAGATCCAGCGAGCTGGGTTGCCACCTGGTCCTGCTGCCCGCCAAACACATGGCTCACAATCTTCTCGCCGTCGTGAGTGTCCACCTGCGAGGCGTCCACGCCGCCGTCCACGAGCCCGTCACGATGCTGGGCCAGGGCGGATTCCAGGGACGCGGCACCATCCGGCGCCTGTACGTTGCTCTGCATGCCGGCGAGGAGGGTGGGTACAGCGGCCCCGATGGCGGCCTGGGCAGACTCCCTGTCCGTGCCCAACAGCCCGGCAATCTGGTCTACCGGTATCTGTTCCAGAATCTCGCGGAGGTCAGTCATGGCATTCTCCTTCAGCCCGGCGGGCGGCCGAGAGCATCGTTGGACGCGGCGCGCAGCTGCGTCGCCGGGTGCTGCCCTTGCATCCTAGTCCGGGACGGAGACCCGCGGAAGGCCAGGCTGGGCACCGGCCGGGGCGTCGGTTGCTCTGGGCAATTGCGGGTAATCTTAGAGAGTTCCGGAGCCCTGCGCGGCACTCCGGACGAGTCAATGGCAGGCAGTAAAAGGCGAGGTTGATGGTCCACATCTGGAACGATCCGTCCGAGGTCCCCGCGGACTTCGGCCCGACCGTTGTCACGTTCGGCAATTTCGACGGCGTGCATCGGGGGCACCAGCAGGTGCTTTCACAGCTCATCCGTACGGCCCGACTCAACGGGGCGCGGTCAGTAGCGGTCACTTTTGATCCCCATCCTGCGCAGGTCCACCGGCCCGAGTCGGCTCCTGAGCTCATCATGGGCCTGGAGGACAAGCTTGTTGCCCTCGGCGAACTGGGACTGGATGCCGTCCTGGTCATGAAGTACTCCCTGGAACTCGCCAGCCTCACCCCCGAAGAGTTCGTGGCAGGCGTCCTCGTGGACAGCCTCAAGGCCAGCCACGTGGTGATCGGCCACGACGCCCGCTTTGGCCGCGGAAACTCCGGTGACCTTTCCACCATGCAGGAGCTGGGCGAGAAGTTCGGCTTCACCGTCCAGGTCATCAGTGAGTTCGGCTCCGAAGGGTTTCCCATTCACGACGACGGCGGCAAGGACCGCCGCTGTTCGTCCACCTGGGTTCGTGAAGCGTTGCGGGACGGCGACGTCACCACCGCGGCCGCCGTGCTTGGCCGCCCGCACCGGATGCGCGGCGAGGTGGTGCACGGTGCAGCCCGTGGACGTGCCCTCGGATTCCCTACCGCCAACCTGGCCTCTGAAGCCAGCGGTTACATTCCGGCGGACGGCATCTACGCCGGCTGGCTGGTGGACGAGATCGGCACAAGGTGGCCTGCAGCCATCTCCGTCGGTTCGAACCCGACGTTCGACGGGGTCAGCCGGCAGGTTGAAGCACACGTGATCGACCGCCCGGAAGAGCCGGTTGAAGACTTCGATCTGTACGGCCAGACAGTAGTGGTGGAGTTTGTGGCGCGGTTGCGGGGAATGGTGGCGTACCGTGGGCCGGAAGCGCTCGTCGAACAGATGCGCCTGGACGTCGTCCAGGCCCACGACATCCTGTTCCGGCGCTGACCACAGTCACTGGCAAGGAAGGCACCGCTGTGTCCGTTGATAAGAACACAAGGAAACTGGAAAAGGACATCGTCCGGGATTTCAGTTCGCGGATGAGTTACGCGTCCTACCTGCAGCTGCCCACGCTCCTGAGCGCGCAGCAGCCGGTCAGCGATCCCGAACACCACGACGAACTGCTGTTCATCATCCAGCACCAGACCACTGAGCTCTGGCTGAAGCTGGTCCTTCACGAGCTGCGCAGCGCGGCAGCATGGCTCCGCAGCGACGACCTCGGCTCCGCCTTGAAGGCGATTGCGCGCGTCAAGCACATCCAGAAGACCCTGACCGAGCAATGGTCCGTCCTGGCGACGCTTACCCCCACCGAGTACTCACAGTTCCGCGGCTTCCTGGGCAATTCGTCGGGGTTCCAGTCCAGCCAGTACCGGGCAGTCGAGTTTGTTCTCGGCAACAAGAACCGCAAGATGCTTCCGGTGTTCGAATCCGATCCCGAGGCCCACGAGCAGCTCCGCCGCGTCCTCGAGGCGCCGAGCATCTACGACGAATTCCTGGCCTACCTTCACCGCCAGGGCTTCGAGGTTCCGGCCTCCCTGCTGGAGCGCGACGTCACGAAAGCGCACGAGTTCTGCCCCGAACTGGTGCCCGTGTTCAAACACATCTACGAAAACGCGGCGGACAACTGGGGTGCCTACGAGGCATGCGAGGAACTTGTGGACCTGGAGGACAACTTCCAGCTGTGGCGGTTCCGGCATCTGCGGACGGTGCAACGGACCATCGGCATGAAAGCGGGCACCGGCGGTTCCAGCGGGGCCGCGTTCCTGCAGAAGGCCCTGGAGCTGACTTTCTTCCCCGAGCTTTTTGCCGTCCGGACGGAGATTGGCCAATGAGTACGGTTCACGAGACCCAAGACGTCCTGCTGCTCCGCGCCGTCGAACTCGACGCCGCGGACCCGCTGGCAGGCTACCGCGACCACTTTGTCGGAACGGACACGGACCTGTCCTACCTGGACGGCAACTCGCTGGGCCGTCCGCTCAAGCGGACCGTCACTGACATCAGCGCTTTCATCCAGGACAGCTGGGGCGGCCGGCTGATCCGCGGCTGGGACGAAGACTGGCTCCAGCTGCCCGAAGCCATCGGCGACCAGCTGGGCCGGGCAGTGCTCGGCGCGGCTCCCGGGCAGACCATCATCGCCGACTCCACCACCGTGGTCCTGTACAAGCTGATCCGCGCCGCCCTCGCCGCGGTCAAGGACCCCGCCAGAACCGAGATCGTGCTGGACACGGACAACTTCCCCACGGACCGCTACCTCCTGGAAGGCATCGCCCAGGAGGAAGGACTGACCCTGCGCTGGATCGACGCCGACCCGGCCGCCGGTGTGACGGTGGATCAGGTGACGGCGGCCCTTGGGCCGGCCACCGCCGTCGTGGTCCTCAGCCAGGTGGCTTACCGCTCGGGGTTCCTGGCCGATCTCCCGGCGATCACGTCGGCAGTGCACGACGCCGGTGCGCTGGTGGTGTGGGACCTGTGCCATTCCGCCGGGTCAGTTGAGCTGCAGCTTGATGACGCCGGCGTCGACTTCGCCGCCGGCTGCACGTACAAATACCTCAACGGGGGACCGGGTTCGCCCGCCTTCGCCTACGTCAATGCGCGGCACCTGCCGGCGCTGAACCAGCCGATCTGGGGCTGGATGGGCCGGAAGGACGCCTTCGAAATGGCCTCCGGCTACGAAGCGGCGCCGGGGATCCGCAGCTTCCTCAGCGGAACACCGGCAATTTTCGGCATGATCGCGATGCAGGGCACGCTGGACCTGATCGAAGAAGCCGGGATGAAGGCACTCCGCGAAAAGTCCCGGAAGCTGACGGCCTTCGCGCTTGAACTCCATGATGCGTGGCTGGCTCCGGCCGATGTCCTCCTGGCAACACCGCGGGACCCGGATCAGCGGGGGAGCCACATCACCGTGGACCACCCGGACTTCCGGGAGATGACGGCCGAGCTCTGGGAGCAGGATGTCATCCCCGATTTCCGGGCACCGCACGGGATCCGGATCGGGCTCTCACCGCTCAGTACGTCTTTCGCGGAGGTCTACCGCGGTGTCGCTGCGATCCGCGATCTGCTGGCACGCCCGTAGTCCGCGCCCGTAAGGCCGGACGGCATCTTTGATGAGTCAACACGGTGTTTCGACAAGATTGCGGCTGGGCCGGTAAACTAAACGTTGGATCCGGCTGCAGTCCGTGGCGGCTGGCTCTTGTTATGTGCAGGAATTCCCGGTTAGGTCGGGATTTTCGGTACAGGCACACCCGGCAGTGAGTTACTGATTCGGGCCTCACGGCACATCTCTAGGAGTTATTGTGGCACTTGAAGCCGCTGTAAAGCAGTCCATCATCAAGGATTTCGCAACGTCCGAGGGCGACACCGGTTCGCCGGAGGTCCAGGTTGCAGTCCTGACTCAGCGGATCAAGGATCTCACTGAGCACATGAAGGTGCACAAGCACGACTTCCACACCCAGCGCGGTCTGCTGGCCATGGTTGGTCGTCGCAAGCGTATGCTCACCTACCTCAAGAACACTGACATTGCCCGCTACCGTGCGCTCATCGAGCGTCTCGGCCTGCGCCGCTAGTCTGAATTACGGGGCGGCCCTTTCCTTCAGGGACGGGCCGCCTTCTTCAGTAGAAAACTAAACAGGAGGATCAACCGCATCACGCATTCGCGGTCCTCGGTAGTGATTCCCGGGAACGGCTTCGAAGAATGAAGCCCGGCCCGTGGGTCTCGATCGATGACCGGGTGCAGTGCAGGCCAGTAGACAGATGCTGGACTGGGTTGATGCGGCTGGACTTCCGTTAACCAAGAAACGGAGGTGACTCTCTTGGAGGGTCCCGAAATCCAGTTCTCAGAAGCCGTCATTGATAATGGCCGCTTCGGTAAGCGTGTAATCCGCTTCGAAACCGGCCGTCTTGCCAAGCAGGCAGCCGGCGCAGCCATGGTGTACATCGACGAAGACACCGCGCTGCTGTCCGCAACCACCGCCGGCAAGCACCCGCGTGAAGGCTTCGACTTCTTCCCGCTCACCGTTGACGTCGAAGAGCGTATGTACGCCGCCGGCCGCATCCCGGGCTCGTTCTTCCGCCGTGAAGGCCGCCCGTCCACCGAAGCCATCCTGGCTTGCCGCCTCATGGACCGCCCGCTGCGTCCGGCCTTCATCAAGGGCCTGCGCAACGAGGTCCAGATCGTGGTCACCGTCCTGGCAATCAACCCGGACGAGCTCTACGACGTCGTGGCCATCAACGCCTCCTCGATGTCCACCCAGCTCTCAGGCCTGCCCTTCTCCGGCCCGATCGGCGGCGTCCGCGTTGCCCTCGTTGCCGACGAGAACGGCTCGCAGTGGGTTGCTTTCCCGAAGCACTCCCAGCTCGAGAACTCCGTGTTCAACATGGTCGTTGCCGGTAGGACTGTGTCGGGAGCCGACGGAGACGACATCGCCATCATGATGGTTGAAGCCGAAGCCACGGACAACTCCTGGAACCTCATCAAGGAACAGGGCGCAACCGCTCCCACCGAAGAGGTTGTTTCCGAAGGCCTCGAGGCTGCCAAGCCGTTCATCAAGGCCCTCTGCGACGCCCAGGCCGACCTGGCTGCCCGCGCCGCCAAGCCGACCGTCGAATTCCCGGTCTTCCTCGACTACGAGGACGACGTCTACGCCGCTGTTGAAGCCGCTGCCGCTGAGAAGCTTGCTGCTGTCTTCCAGATCGCTGACAAGCAGGAGCGCGACGTCGCTTCCGACGAGCTCAAGGACGAAGTCACCTCTTCGCTCGCCGGCCAGTTCGAGGGCCGCGAAAAGGAGCTGTCCGCAGCCTTCCGCTCAGTCACCAAGCAGGTTGTGCGCCAGCGCATCCTCAAGGACCAGATCCGCATCGACGGCCGCGGCCTGACGGACATCCGCCAGCTCACCGCCGAGGTTGAGGTTCTGCCCCGCGTCCACGGTTCGGCTATCTTCGAACGCGGCGAGACCCAGATCATGGGTGTCACCACGCTGAACATGCTGAAGATGGAACAGCAGATCGATTCGCTGTCGCCGGTAACGCGCAAGCGCTACATGCACAACTACAATTTCCCGCCGTACTCCACCGGTGAGACCGGCCGCGTGGGTTCGCCCAAGCGCCGCGAAATCGGCCACGGTGCACTCGCAGAGCGCGCCATCGTGCCGGTACTGCCGTCCCGCGAGGAATTCCCGTACGCCATCCGCCAGGTGTCTGAGGCCCTCAGCTCCAACGGTTCGACGTCGATGGGTTCCGTCTGCGCCTCCACGCTGTCGCTGCTCAACGCAGGTGTGCCGCTGAAGGCTGCCGTTGCCGGTATCGCCATGGGCCTGGTTTCCGACCAGGTTGACGGTCAGACCCGCTACGCGGCCCTGACTGACATCCTCGGCGCCGAAGATGCTTTCGGTGACATGGACTTCAAGGTTGCCGGTACCTCCGAGTTCGTCACGGCCATCCAGCTGGACACGAAGCTCGACGGCATTCCGGCCTCCGTCCTGGCTGCTGCACTGAAGCAGGCACGCGAAGCCCGCCTGCACATCCTCGAGGTCCTGAACTCCGCGATCGACACCCCGGACGAGCTCTCCGAGTTCGCGCCGCGCGTCATTGCGGTCAAGATCCCCGTGGACAAGATCGGCGAGGTCATTGGGCCCAAGGGCAAGATGATCAACCAGATCCAGGAAGACACCGGCGCGGACATCTCCATCGAGGACGACGGCACCGTTTACATCGGCGCCACCAACGGCCCGTCCGCCGACGCCGCACGTTCCGCGATCAACGCCATCGCCAACCCGCAGGTTCCGGAAATCGGAGAGCGCTACCTGGGTACGGTCGTCAAGACCACCACCTTCGGTGCCTTCATTTCCCTCACCCCGGGCAAGGACGGTCTGCTGCACATCTCCGAGCTTCGCAAGATCGCCGGCGGCAAGCGCGTTGACAATGTCGAGGACGTCGTCTCCGTGGGCCAGAAGATCCAGGTTGAGATCACCAAGATCGACGACCGCGGAAAGCTGTCCCTGTCCCCGGTCATCGCCGAGGAAGAAGGCGCTGAAATCGCCGAAGTCGTCGAGGCAGCCGCAGAGTAGTCTGCAGCGCACTTCGTAAGACAAACACGACGGCGGGGCCGGTGGATCATCCACCGGCCCCGCCGCCGTTAAGATATGCCCGCCGCCGTCGTTAAGCCGAGCGATTGAACGGCCGTTCCTGGATCATAGGGGGAATGGTCCGCTGGTACGATTGCAGGCAGATTTGGCACCCGCTTCTTGAAAGGCCTTAATGACTGTCGTACCCCTGCCGCTAGTGCAGAACCAGCCCGGTGACACCCTGATCCACGGAGCCGACGGCGGGTCCGTTGTCCGCCGGTCGGTGCTCCCCGGCGGCGTGCGTGTACTGACGGAGGCCATGCCCGGCCAGCGTTCCGCGACCATTGGCTTCTGGGTTGGCGTGGGTTCGCGCGATGAAGCCCACGGGCAGCACGGTTCCACTCATTTCCTTGAGCACCTGCTTTTCAAGGGCACCAAACGGCGCACGGCGCTGGAAATCGCGTCCGCCTTCGACGAGGTTGGCGGCGAGTCCAATGCGGCCACAGCCAAGGAAAGCACCTGCTACTTTGCCCGGGTCCTGGATACCGACCTGCCGATGGCGATCGACGTCATCGCGGACATGATTACCGGCGCGGTCCTGGACCCGCAGGAGATGGAGCAGGAACGCGACGTCATCCTTGAGGAAATCGCCATGGACAGCGACGACCCCACGGACGTCGCCCACGAGCATTTCGTCGCCGCGGTGCTGGGAATGCATCCGCTGGGACGTCCGATTGGCGGAACCCCGGAGGCCATCCGCGCGGTGGCCCGAGATTCGGTCTGGGACCATTACCGCCGTTACTACCGTCCGGATGAACTCGTCATCACGGCCGCCGGCGGCCTGGACCACGACGTCGTCTGCGGGCTTGTGGTGGATGCACTCCACCAGGCGGGCTGGGCCCTGGAGGCTGGGGCCGCGCCGGTGGAACGGCGCTCCACCGAACGGGCAGACATCACCGGCACGGCCGGAATCCATGTGGTCAAGCGGCCCGTTGAGCAGGCAAACATCATCATGGGCTGCCCGACGATCGTCGCCACGGACCAGCGCCGCTACGTCATGAGTGTGCTGAATGCGGTGCTCGGCGGCGGGATGTCCTCGCGGCTGTTCCAGGAAGTCCGGGAAAAGCGCGGCCTGGTGTACTCCACCTACTCCTTTGCCTCATCCTATGCTGATGCCGGCTACTTCGGCATGTACGCAGGCTGCACGCCGTCGAAGGTCCGCCAGGTGTTGGAGCTGCTCGGCGCCGAGCTGGACAAGCTGGCAGAAGACGGCATCTCCGACGACGAGCTCAAGAAGGCCGTGGGCCAGCTCTGCGGCGGCATTGTGCTGGCACTCGAAGACACCGGTTCGCGGATGTCCCGGCTTGGCCGTGCCGAACTGGTGTCCGGTGAATACCAGGACATCGAGGAGACCCTCCGGCAGATCAAGGGCGTCACCGTGGAACAGGTGCGGGTGTTGGCGCAGGAACTGGCAGCAGCACCGCGGACGGTGACCGTTGTGGGTCCGTTCGAGGAAGACGAAACCTTCGGCCTCTGACCCCTCCCGCTCCGGGCATTGAAACGCCGCTGGTGGGCTGTGCGCTGTACATCCGAATGCTGGACATCCCAAGGTGGCGGCGTGATGATGAACCCGGGGCCACACTGGAGGAACGATGGACCATCCGCACCCGGGCACGGCGCAGGAGCTCGAGGTTTTCCTCGGCCATTGGACAGGCACTACCCATATTGAGGCTTCACCGCGCGGGCCTTCCCGGACAGCGGAGGCCGAAGTGGTGTTCACCAAGGCCGCCGGCGGCTATGCCGTGCTGCAGAGCTACCGGCACACGGAAACCGGAGGGATCCGGTTTGAGCGGCACGGCATGTTCACCCTGGATCCCGACCACCCGGACACCGTCTGGTACCACGTGGACAGTGTGGGCCAGCCGCGGGAAGCCCCGACGCGGTGCACCTGGCACGGCGGTGTGCTCACCGTGGAACGCCGAAATGGCCGGGCCACGTCACGGCACACCTTCAGGGTGGACGACGGCGTGCTGACGCATAAGTCCGAGGTCCGCCTGGCCGACGCCACGGCGTTCGCCCCGTTCATGACGTCCGTTTGCCGCCGCACCTGACAGCGCGAGCGGACAGTTGCGGCCTCCGCCACTCAAGAAAGGTTTCTCATGCCAGACTCCAGCGTCGAAGGGATCGCGCGCTCCTACATCCAGGCCGTTGGCTCCCACAATATGGAAGCCCTTGAAAACCTGCTCGGTGAGGATCTCCTAGCCACCTTCGCCGGCACGACCCTCGACAAGGCCGGGTGGACCACGGCAATCAAGCGCCTTCTCCCGGCGCTGGTCCGCAACGAGATCCGGGAGGTCTTCACCGCGCAGGACCGTGCCTGCGTCGTGTACGACTTCATCACCGATACGGCTGCCGGTGCCGTGAGGTGCATCGAGCTGCTCACCGTCAACGCAGACAAAATCAGCGAGATCGAACTTGTCCTGGATCGGGCCGCCTTCGCCCCCGTCAATGCGGCGCTGAAAGCGCGGGTGCCGCCCGCCCAATAAAGATCAGCGTCGACATCATCGAACAACTGTGCTCGAAGTACGGCGACGGCCCACATGATCTGGTCCCCCTTGAGCCGAAGGACTGGACACGGACGGCGTGAATCCCGTGCGCTAGTTATGCAGGACAGCGTCCGGGGGACGCGGTGTGATGACCGGGTCTGCGTGGCGATGCACCAGTGCCCAGGTGTCGCCCTCGGGGCGATAAACGCTCGTTACACGCAAATCAAACTGCGATATTTCGTCTCCTCCTCCAAGCTTTGCCTGCCAATGTTCTATGTCGAGGAAGACGGCGAGATCGGAAGTGACGTGCCTGGTGAGGGCATCAACAGCGGTGACCCGTCCATCCTTGAACCGGGCAGCGGCTGAATCGAGGGCCTTAGATACCCGATCCCAGCCGACAACCGGAGGACCCCAGGGATTCGCAAGGGACCCATCCTCGCCGTGGGAGAAAATGGCCTTGGCGGGTTCTGGGTCTCCTTGGGCAAAATCATTCATCGTTTGATGAAAGCGGCCGACGACCTCGTCAAGCTGCATGGCTCCCACCTTCTGACTGATTGCGGCGTTCCGAGTATCGAATCATACGCCGGGGGATCCCGCCCGTCACCAACTGCCTGAATCGGCGGCCCCGCGGGGCGCGAACGGACAGTTGGCGCCCCGCCGAGGACCCTTAGCCTGCTGATTGCACAATCCGTGTCCGCGGTGCCCCGTCCAGAGCGGGAGCCGCGGCAGGTGAATTCCACACCTTCTGCTGAAGGTTGGCCAGCAGCGCCTCGGCCTGTTCCCGGCTCGCAAGATCAAGTTCAACAACCACATAGTGCGGATCGTCCACCGGGCGGCTGATGCGATGAGCCAGCACGCCTGAGGCTGTCCGGTTTACCGGGTCCCGATCGAACGCAGCCTTCCACATGCCGAAGTCCTTGATTCCGTGCTCGATTTGCAGCGTGTACATTTCAATCCCTTCCTTTGTGGGCGCCTTCCCGGCGACCCTATCTCCCTGGCCGACAGCCAGATGTGCCTATAGCCACACGGTAGGCCTGCCCGGTGAGCGCGGGGTATCCCAGAAATCTGGGGCGGACCAGTCCAAACGTTCGGCGAAGGGCCGGGCCATACTGTCTCCATGACCACAAGTCGGGTTCCATGACCACGCATTGGGCACTGAGCCGGAGCCTGGAACGGATCGGTCATCTGTGCGGCGGATCCATGGAGGACCATGAAATGCGCGCGGCAGTGCTCGCCGAGCTGGGCAGCGTTGTTCCGTTCAGTTGGTTTGCCTGGCCCTTGGCTGATCCCGGGACCTGCACCGGCATGTCGCCCATGGCCCGAATTCCTTGTCCCGAAGAACTGCCCGCCCTGATCAAATTGAAGTACCTGACGGAAGCCGGCCGATGGACATCGCTCCTGGGCGGCGGCTCCCAAGCCGTCACCCTGCAGGCGGCAACCGGCGGCAACCCCGCCCTAAGTGCGCTTTGGGACGGCATCCTCCGCCGGTATCAGGTGACCGACGTGCTTTTCACGGTGTTCGGCGACAAATACGGCTGCTGGGGCTGGCTTGACCTGTGGCGGTCCGGTGACGGGGGACTCTTCACAGACACTGAATCCACATACCTGGCGACGGCGGCACCCGTCATCGCGGCCGGCTTGCGGCGGAACCGGGCCGCACAGATGAAGCGGGACGCCCGGCTGCGGCGCGGCGCGCGGCAGCCGGACGTTGAGGAAGGACGTCCCCGGCGCGGCCTGCCCGGACAGGCGGTGCTAACGCTGGACGCCGGACTCGGAATAACCGGCCGGAGCGCCTCCGCGGCTGACTGGATCCGCCTGTTGCAGCCGGGGCCCTCACCTTACGAGTCCGTCCCGGCCGAGGTTTTCAACGTCGCCGCGCAGCTGCTGGCCCGCGAGGCCGGGGTTGATGCCCACGAGGCATCGGCCCGCGTGCCCATCGGTTTCGGCCAGTGGGCTGTGCTCAGGTCATTCCGGATGGACGTGCGGAAGGACGGCGAAGCGCCGCTCGCCGTGACGATCCAGGAATGCCCTGCGGCCGAGAGACTGGAGGTATTTGCGCGGTGCTTTGGCCTGACGCCGAGGCAGCGCAGCCTGCTTGACCTGGCCGCCAGCGGGCTGGACACTGCCGCGATGGCGGCTGCCCTTGGCATCAGCCACTACACGGTGCAGGACCAGTTCAAAGCGGTCTTTGCCGCGTGCGGCGTCCGGAGCAGGAGCGCACTGTTGGCCCTGGCGTTCGGGACGGAGACCGGCGCGCCGTCTGTATGAAGGGCTGGCCGGCGGAATCCCGGCCGAGCGGCAAACTGCCTAGCCGCCGGCAAAGGGCGGCAGCACGTCCACCACGTCGTCCGGGCCAAGGACCACCGACCGGTCGCGGACAGCCACTTCGTTCAACAGGAAACTGCTTCGCGAAAGCAGCCGCGCAAGCGGAGGCGTCCCGGCGGGCGGAACCGGCCGGTCGACGTCGAGCACTGCGCTCAACAGTGCCTCCACCGTGGAGCCGGCGGGGAGCTCGAAGCGTTCCTCTTCGACCCCTGCTGCGGCGCGCGCGGCAGCGAAGTAACGTACGTTCAAGTTTTCAGCCTCCGATGGCGCTCATGCTGCGGTCCGGCTGGATGAAGTCCGGAGCATCCAAACCGACGTGGTCCATGCCGTGGGCCTTTGGCTTGATCCACATGGCGTCCTGCCAGCGTTCGGCGAGCTGCTGGTCGGTGGCGCCCTCGCGCAGCAGCCCCAGGAGGTCGACTTCCTCGCGTGAGAACAGGCAGCTCATGATCTTGCCTTCCGCCGTGATTCGGGTGCGGCGGCAGTCCGAGCAGAACGGTTCGGTGACGGAGGCGATGATTCCGACGGTTCCGAGCACAGGGCCGGCGGCTTCGGCGGAACCGGGGACCCGGCGTCGTACTTCGAAGCGTTCGGCCGGGGCGCCGTCGCGGTCCCTCGGATCGGCACTGAGCACATAGTCGACGGACAGCAGCGCGCGAATTTCCGCCGCGGTGATCATGTTCCGGCGGGTCCAGCCATGGTCGGCGTCGAGCGGCATCTGCTCGATGAAGCGGAGTTCGTAGCCGCGGTCCAGCGCCCACGCCAACAGGGACGGGGACTCGGCGTCATTGATTCCCCGCATCAGGACCGCGTTAAGTTTCACGGGACCGAGACCCGCGGCCCAGGCGGCGTCCACTCCGGCCAGCACCTTGTCCAGGAACGGGCGGCGGGTCAGCTTGGTGAAAGTCTCTTCGTGCAGGGAATCCAGCGAGACGTTGATCCGGGAGAGCCCGGCTGCCTTGAGCCCGGCCGCTTTTTTGTCCAGGCCCACGGCGTTCGTGGTCATGGAGATCGGCAGCTCGGGATGGGCCTGGCGCAGGGCGGAAATTATGGCGAGCAGGTCGGCCCGGACCAGGGGTTCGCCGCCGGTCAGGCGCAGTTCGCGCACCCCCAGCATGTCTACGCCGATCCGAACGATCCGGACGATCTCCTCGGCGGACATCACGGCCTGCTTGGCCAGCCATTCAAGGCCCTCGGCCGGCATGCAGTAGGTGCAGCGCAGGTTGCACTTGTCCGTCAGGGACAGCCTCATGTCCGTGGCACGGCGGCCGTAACGGTCCATCAGGCCGGCCGGCATACCCTCGGGACGCGACGGCAGCGGCAGTGCGGGTACTCCCGGATCGGAACCGGCCCCCTCCCGGGGTTGCGGCATGCCAAGCTGAACACTCATAAATTCAGGCTACGCCACCTTGGTGCCAACCATCACGCCTGTGACATCGGCGGATCTTACGGAATCCCTACGGATCGCCACAGGAGGCGGCAAACGCGTGTCCGGCCCTGGCCCCGAACCTATGCTGGAGGTGTGAACAAGTCCCAGCCCGCCCCGGTCCAGGCCGCGGTCGGAAACCGGCGGATACTCCTCGTCGAAGACGAACAGACCATCGCCGGCGTGGTCCGTGACTACCTTGTGCAGGCGGGGTTCCAGGTGGACCTTGCCGCGGACGGATTCACCGCCCTTCGTTTGGCCGCCGAGCGGAACCCCGACCTCGTCCTGCTGGACCGCATGCTGCCCGGCCTGGACGGCGTTGAAGTGTGCCGCAGGCTCCGCCAGACGATGAGCGTTCCCGTCATCATGCTGACGGCCCTGGGAACCGAGGACGACAGGATCCTGG
Source organism: Arthrobacter sp. ISL-69 (assembly GCF_018613775.1). NCBI lineage: Bacteria > Bacillati > Actinomycetota > Actinomycetes > Micrococcales > Micrococcaceae > Arthrobacter > Arthrobacter sp. ISL-69. Next base: position 77,373 of record NZ_JAGGPO010000017.1, on the reverse strand, counting down.
GGCTCGAGGTCGGCGCCGACGACTACATCACCAAGCCCTTTTCGCCCCGCGAACTGGTGCTCCGGGTCCGGTCGGTGCTGCGCCGGAGCGTCCAGGAATTCAGCCCCGAACCTGCGGTGGAGGTTGCCGGCTTCGAGCTCAACCCGGCAGCCCGGACCGTGACGCACCACGGGGCTCCGCTCGCCCTGACCATCCGTGAGTTCGATCTGCTGGCGTTCCTGCTGCGCCGCCCCAACCAGGTGTTCAGCCGGGAGGAACTCATCAAGGCCGTGTGGGGCTGGGACTTCGGGGACCTGTCCACGGTCACCGTCCACGTCCGCCGGCTGCGCGAAAAAATCGAGGCGGATCCCACCCGGCCCGCTCTCCTCAAGACGGTGTGGGGCGTGGGCTACCGGTTCGACACTCCGGACGGAGCCTCCGGTGCAAACCTCTGAGCTCCTCGCCATCGTGGCCTGGGCGCTCCTGTGGGCTGTGGTCATTGGAACCGTGTCGCTGCTCCTGCTCACGCCACTCCGCAGGACGTCCATCGCCGTGCAGATCTGCATGGTGGTGCTCTCCACTGTGGCCGTACTGACCGCAGGCATGGTCAGCGCGTTCAACGCCATGTTTATTTCAGCCCGGGACCTCGAAGTCATGTGGTACGTCCTGGCCATCGCATCCGCCGTTGCACTGGCCATCTCCCTGGTCCTCGGAGCACGGGTCTCGCGCAACGCAAAACTGCTCGCCGCCGCCGCACGGAGCATCGGGCGCGGCGAAAGCCCTGGGCTGCCGGCACCGCTCATGAGCTCGGAGCTGTCCGAACTCGCGGACGAACTGGAACGCAGCAGCCGCATGCTGGCCGAATCCCGGGAGCGGGAGGCCGCCGTCGAGCGTGCCCGGCGGGAACTCGTCAGCTGGATCTCCCACGACCTCCGCACACCGCTGGCCAGCATGCGGGCCATGGCCGAAGCCCTCGAGGACGGCATGGCTGCAGACATCCGCGGCTACTACCGCAAGATCATCAGCCAGACCGACCAGATGGCCGTAATGGTCAACGACCTCCTGGAACTCTCCAAGATCCAGGCGGGCACCCTGCGCCTCAAAGCCGAGCCGCTGGATCTCTACGACCTCGCCAGCGACGCCATCGCCGACCTCGCGCCGCTCGCCGCCCGCCGGCAGATCACGCTCGACGGCGGCGGCCTCCGGGAGTGCCTCGCCCTGGCGGACGGGCCCTCGCTGGGCCGCGCGGTCCGCAACGTGGTGCTGAACGCCATTCTCTACAGCAAGCCCGGCTCTGCCGTGACTGTGGAAGTCGGCAGGGACGGGAAGGAATCGGTGGTTTCCGTGACAGACGGCTGCGGCGGAATCGCTCCGGAAGACATCGGGCACCTCTTCGACACCGGATGGCAGAAGAACCCGTCGCGCAGCCGCTCCGGCGGTGCCAACCTTGCCGGGCCGGAGCCAGGACGGGATCCCGAAGCGGCCCGGGATCCGGAGATGGCAGGATACAGCGGCGCCGGGATCGGGCTCAGCATGGTGGCGGGAATCGTCCGGGCCCATGAGGGCAGCGTGACGGTTGAGAATGTCGACGGCGGCTGCCGGTTCTCCCTTCGCCTCCCCGCCCAGGATCCGGCTGGCCCGGCCGACGCCCCGCGCAGGAGTGCGCTTACCACCAAGGACGCACCGGGAGCGGAGGTGCCCCGTGGGCTTTGATCTCCAGGGAAAGGCGTCCGTTGGCGCGGCCGCCACTCTACCCGGCACCGCCAGCCATCCCGGCCGGTGGGCGGCCGCCACAGGAGTCGTGGCCGTGGCCGCGGGGGTGGTGGTCGGCGAACTCGTAGCTGCCCTCGTCAGCCCGGCGCTTTCCCCCATGACAGGTGTGGGGGGTGCCGTCATCGACGCTGTACCGCCAGCCGTCAAGGACTGGGCGGTCGCAGTGTTCGGCACCGCTGACAAGTTGGCGCTGCTCGTCGGCATGGGACTGGCCATTGCGGCGCTGGCTGCGCTGGCAGGCCTCCTGGAGTGGCGGCGCCGCTTTGCCGGGCTTGCAGTCATCGGCATCTTTGGTGTGGTGGGGCTGGTGGCTGTCCTTGGCCGCGCCCAGGTGACCGGCAACGCCATTGCGTTGCCACCGCTTGCCGCCGCAACAGGAATCCTGGTGCTGCGCTGGCTGATGTCGCGACTCCGGGACTGGTCGACGTCGGCAGCGGCGGGGGAGCGTCCTGCGGCGGCCGCCGCGCCGGCCGCGTCACCGATCGCGGGAGGGGCCGCCGAACCAGACGACGGACCCGACCGGCGCCGGTTCCTCCAGGCACTGGGCGGGGGAGCCGTCGTCGCGACTGTTGGTGGAGCCTTAGCAGCAGGGCTGCGCGGAGCGGCTGCAGGCGTCAGTGAAATCCGGAGCAAACTTGCCTTGCCGTCCTCTGCTTCCCCGGCTTCGCCGGTTCCGGCCGGGGCTGAGCTGACGCTGGACGGCATGGATCCGCTGGTGACGCCCAACCGCGACTTCTACCGGATCGATACGGCCCTCACTGTTCCTGCGGTGGATCCGGACACCTGGGTCCTCAGGGTCACGGGCATGGTGGAACGGGAAATCGAACTGGATTTCGCTACGCTGCTGGCAAAACCCATGACCGAACGCCACGTGACCATCGCCTGCGTCTCCAACGAGGTGGGCGGGGACCTCATCGGCAATGCGCTGTGGCTTGGCTGGCCGGTCCGGGAGCTGCTGGCCATGGCCGGGCCGACGAGCGGCGCCGACATGGTGCTGTCCCGCAGCAAGGACGGGTGGACCGCCGGCACCCCGCTGGAGGTTCTCACTGACGACCGGGATGCCCTGATCGCCGTGGGCATGAACGGCGAGCCGCTGCCGCTGGAGCACGGCTTCCCCGTGCGCCTCGTCGTGCCCGGCCTGTACGGCTACGTTTCCGCCACCAAATGGCTCACTGAACTCAAAGTGACCCGGTTCGCGGACGACGTCGGCTACTGGACGCCCCGCGGCTGGAGTGAGCGCGGGCCCATCAAGACGTCGTCCCGCATTGACGTTCCGCGGGCCGGCCGCGCGGTGCGTGCCGGAGCGGTGGCGTTCGGCGGTGTTGCCTGGGCCCAGCACACCGGGATCAGCAAGGTGGAACTCCGCGTCAACCGCGGCGACTGGCAGACGGTGGAGCTTGCTCCCGGCATATCGCGGGACACCTGGTACCAGTGGCAGCTGTCGTTGCCCTTGACGCCCGGGCAGTATGAGATCCAGGTCAGGGCCACGGACCTGAACGGTGTGCCGCAGGTCGAAGAGCGGTCACAGGTCGCTCCGGACGGTGCCACGGGATTCCACACCATTAGAGTTGACGTGACGCCCTAGCGGGTCCCAGGCCCAGCGGGCCGCAGGCCCAGTGCGCCGAACTCGTAATACGACCGCATTGCAGTAAGCCCGGACCGAGGTAAGGAACGCATGCACCGCACCGACAACAAACACGGCACCGGCGGCAGCCACGGCAACAGGTCCGGCGACAAAGGCGGCCATCCGGCCCGCACTGTGGCGGCGCACCGCGAGGCCGTACGGGAGCTGCTGGCAGGCCTCGGTGGCCCCGGCCGCACCGAGCAGCTGCCCCTTCTGGAGGCGCTGGGACGCGGGCTGGCGGCGGACATCACTGCTCCCGTGGACCTGCCTCCGTTCGCAAACTCCCAAATGGACGGCTTTGCCGTCCGCAGCACGGACATTCCCGATGTCGGCAGGGAACTCAGGGTAGTGGACCCCATCCCCGCCGGTGCCGTGGCGGCGCCGCTTGAACCGGGCACGGCCGCCCCGATCATGACTGGAGCCATGATTCCCCCCGGGGCTGACGCCGTCGTACCCATCGAGAGGGCCGTTCCCGACTCCTTCCCCCGTCCCGGAACCCCTGCGTCGGTACGGCTGCCGGCAATGGAATCCGGCACCTACGTCCGCGAAGCGGGAAGCGACGTCCGGACTGGGGAGCTGGCGCTCGCCGGCGGAACCTTCCTGGGGCCGGGCCAGCTGGGACTGCTGGCAGCGCTCGGCATTACACGGGTCACCGTGAACCGGAACCTTAAGGTGCTCCTCGCCACGACCGGGGACGAAGTGGTGGAGCCCGGCGGGCCGCTGGAACCCGGCAAGATCTACGACGCCAACGGCACCCTCCTGGAAGCCGCGATGCGCCAGGCCGGGCTGGACGTCCTGCGGACCGCGATCTCAACGGACAACCCGGAGGAACTGACAGCACTGCTCCGGCAGCACGCCCCGCGGGTCGACCTGATCGTCACCACAGGAGGCGTCAGCAAGGGCGCCTATGAAGTGGTCCGGCAGGCCACCGCGGAACAGGACGTGGAATTCCTGCATGTGGCCATGCAGCCCGGCGGCCCGCAGGGCATCGGACGGTTCGACGGCGTGCCCTTCGTGGGTTTCCCGGGCAACCCCGTCAGCTGCCTGGTCTCCTTCGAGATGTTCCTCCGCCCGGTCCTCAGCGCGTTGCTGGGCGCACCGGCACCCCGCACGGCCATCCGGGCCAGGCTGGCGGACCCGGTGGATTCACCCGCGGGGAAACACCAGCTCCGGCGCGGCACCCTCCAACCGGACGGCACGGTCCGGCTGGAAGGCGGCGCGGGCTCGCACCTGGTTCATGCACTGGCCGGTTCCAACGCCCTGATCCATGTTCCGGTCGGGACATCTGCGCTCGCCGCAGGCGCGGAAGTGGAAGTATGGACGCTGTGAACAATGAAGACAACGCTGCCGGCCTGACGCATCTGCGCCGGGACGGAACAGCGCAGATGGTTGATGTTTCCGGCAAGGCCGAGACCACCCGGGAGGCCACAGCCACCGCTACGGTCCGCACCACAGCCGAGGTGCTGGCACTCCTGGGCGCGGGCGACCTGCCGAAGGGCGACGCCTTGGCGGTGGCCCGCGTGGCCGGGATCATGGCGGCGAAAAAAACACCCGAGCTCATCCCGTTGTGCCATCCGCTGCCCATCTCCAAGGTCACCGTCGACTTTGAACTGGGCAAGGATGCCGTCGCAGTGCTGGCAACCGTCAAGACCCGCGGCGTGACCGGCGTCGAAATGGAGGCGCTCACCGCAGCGTCGGTGGCGGCCCTCAGCGTGTACGACATGATCAAGGCAGTCGACAAGCATGCGGTATTGACCGACATCAGGGTGCTGGCCAAAAGCGGCGGCAAGAGCGGGGACTGGACAGCATGAGCAGCTTTGGACAGCAGCCCGAACCGCACCGCCACGGAGAGGCCACCGGCCGGAAGGCCGGCGTCGTGATTGCCTCCAACCGGGCAGCAGCGGGCATCTACCGCGACGAAACCGGCCCGGTGATCATCGACTGGCTGACCGAGCACGGGTTCGAAACGTTCCCGGCCATGGTGGTTCCCGACGGCGAACCCGTGGGAGCGGCACTCCGCGCCCTGCTGACGCAGCAGCCAGCCGTGATCATAACCAGCGGTGGGACCGGGCTCAGCCCCGATGACCTCACCCCCGAAATGACGGTTCCCCTGCTGGACCGCGAAATCCCGGGGATCATGGAAGGAATCAGGCAGGCCGGTCTCGCCAAGACGCCCATGGCCATGCTGAGCCGCGGACACGCAGGCGCAGCCGGGCGGACGTTCATTGTCAATCTTCCCGGATCACCCAAGGGCGTCATGGACGGCCTGAGCGTGCTGGATCCGGTCATCGGGCACCTGTGCGACCAGTTGGAGGGAGATCATGGGCACTGAAAAAGGCACTGAAACCGGCACCGCGGCGGGTACGGGCTCCGGATTCGAGATTGTGAATGCGGTGCTGAGCGCGGAACCCATTTCCGTGGCGCAGGCGATTGCCGCGGTGGAATCGGACACGGCGGGTGCCGTGGTCAGCTTCAGCGGCGTGGTGCGGAACCACGACGGCGGGAAGCCGGTTGAGCGGCTCAGTTACAGTGCGCATCCCACCGCCCACCAGGTGATGGCCGACGTCGTCGCGCAGCTGGTGGCCGAACACTCCGGCGACGCTGCCGCTGTTGCTGGCCCTGTTGGTGCCGCGACCGGCGGTGAGCCGGTACGGATCTGGGCCGCGCACCGGGTGGGCATGCTGGAAATCGGCGACCCCGCCCTGGTGTGCGCGGTGTCCGCCGCCCACCGCGGCCAGGCCTTCGAGGTGTGCTCGGAGCTCGTTGACCGGATCAAGGCGCAGGTGCCCATCTGGAAGGAACAGTTCTTCAGCGACGGAACCGTCGAATGGGTCGGGGCCGGCGCCTAGGAAGCCGGGGCCGGCCCCGAGGGCTGTCGGGTCGGGGCCGGCGGTAACCTGCCGGCCCCGTTCATCCGGGCGGGCGGCCCGACGGTAGGGTTAACTCCATGACCGAACAACTTGCCGTCGCCGTCCTGGGCGCGAACGGGCGCATGGGCGCCGAGGCCGTGAAAGCCGTCGAAGCGGCCGCCGACATGAAGCTCGTGGCGGCCCTCGGACGGGGTGATTCCCTGGCTGAGCTGGTCAATGCCGGCGCCCGGGTGGTGGTGGACCTGACCGTCCCCGAAAGCACCGAAGCGAACGTCCGCTTCGCCGTCGAACACGGCATGCACGCCGTCGTCGGCACCACCGGCTGGGACGCCGCCCGGCTCCATGACCTTGAGGAACTGCTTGGCCGGAATGCCGGCATCGGCGTCCTCATCGCCCCCAACTTCGCCCTCGGTTCCGTGCTGGCGTCGGCTTTTGCCGCCAAGGCCTCTAAGTACTTCGAATCGGTGGAAGTCATCGAGCTGCACCACCCGGACAAGGTTGACGCACCGTCGGGAACCGCAGTCCGCACCGCGCAGCTGATTGCGGCCGAACGCGCCGCCGCCGGCATCGGCGCCGGGCCGGACGCCACCACCACCGAACTTGCCGGCGCCCGGGGCTGCGATGTCGACGGCATCCGCGTCCACAGCGTGCGGCTCCGCGGCCTCGTGGCGCACCAGGAAGTCCTGCTCGGCGGACCGGGGGAGCAGCTGACGCTGCGGCACGACTCCTTCGACCGGGCGTCCTTCATGCCGGGCGTGCTGCTGGGAGTGCGGAACATCGCCGGCCACCCCGGGCTGACCGTAGGCCTGGACGGCTACCTGGACCTCGGAGTCTGACGGCCGTGGGCAATGTCCTCGCCGGCTTGAAGAAGAACCGCACCAAGATCTGGGTCGGCGCGGTGACGCTCCTGCTGGCCTTCTACCTGGTGGTGTCCTTCCAGCGCTCCGTGCTGCTCCTCACCGATCCCAATCCGGTGGCCAAAGCCATTGGCGCCGCCTATCTGATCCTGCCCGCCATCGGAGCCTGGGCGCTGGTCCGCGAGCTGCTGTTCGGTGCCAGGACGGAGCAGATGGCCAAGGTCCTCGAGGCCGAAGGCGGCCTGCCCGTCGACAACCTGCAGCGCACACCCGCCGGACGGATCGTGCGGGAATCGGCAGACGCCGAGTTTGAGAAATACCGGATCGAAGCCGAGGAAGCGCCGGATGATTGGCGTTCATGGTTCCGGCTCAGCTGCGCCTACGACGCCGCGGGCGACCGCAAACGAGCCCGGGCATCCATGCGCGACGCCCTGAAGCTGTTCCGCGAGGGCAGCGGCACCGCCTAGCGGATGCCGGCCCGCTGGTACCTGCCAACCTCGCTGGCGGCGTGGGCCACCCACTCGAGCGGCCCCCGCCAGTGGAGCGCCGCAAATGAACCTCCAATGAGGACCGCGGTCAGGGCCTGGGCGGCGTATACGCCTTCCTCGGTCCAGCCGACGGGGAGAGGCTGCAGGTACATCGCAGCCACCAGGCACACATGCGCCGTGTACAGGCTGAGCGTCATGGCGCCGGCACCACGCAGCGGCAGCAGCAGGTCCAGGTTGAGCCATTCACCCAGGCGCCCCAGGAGCAGGCAGGCGCCAACCACAGCAACGGCTACGGCTGACGTGTGCAATAGGTCCAGCGTTGTGCCCGAATGCGGCGCACTTCCCGCAAGCCACCACCACGAGCCCGATTGGTCGACGCCGGCCAGGTTCACCTGCAGCAGGCTGTCCAGCGGGTAGCGGGGGTCAGCCAGTTGCGCCTGCAGTGCGGCCTTGCCGCCCCACTCGTTCATCATCAGGACGCCCAGCCATTTGGCCAGCACGGCCACCACAGTGCCTCCGGCCAGCAGCAGGACCTGGACGGCCATCTTCGTCAGCGCCAGCCGGCCGATCACCAGCCCAATCAGCAGGTAGCTGAGCCACTGCAGGACGGGGTAGTAGCCGGTCAGGAAGATGTCCCCGAGCAGGCGCCCGGGCGTAACAAGGTCGTCCCAGTTGGGGTTGTGGCGCAGCTGCAGCGGCGGGGAAGCGGCCAGGAGCCACGGCCGCAGCAGGTAGGCGAGCACCGGCGAACCAATGACCCAGCCCGCGGCAAAGGCGCAAAGCGGCCTGATGCTGAGGCCGATGAACGGCAGGACACACAGGAACAGCACGGCGTAATGCACCAGGATCACCGCAACGTTGACTTCCAGCCCGCCGAGGAAGAGCCCGACGACGGCGATCACCAGGGCGCGCAGGGCGATGCCGCGGCGGGCACCCCACAACTCCCGGCCTTCCGGCGGACGCTGTTTCCCGGTGGACAGGGCCAGCCCGATCCCGGCCAGGACGGCAAACAAAGCCGCCGCCCGCCCGGAGAAGGTGAGGCCGATCCAGGTGGGCGTCAGTTGCGCGTCGGCTTCGAACGTGGGGAGCAGGTGGGTGGCCATCATGCCGAGCAGCGCCAGCCCGCGGGCGGCGTCGATTCCGGTGAGTCTCGTCGTCTTGGGGGTGCCTTTGGCGGTCCGCGAGGGAGAAGCAGTGCCACGGGAGGTCATGAGCCGATCGTCTCATATCCGGGCGGAACCCCTTGTGTTCGAATATATGTTCGAATAGGATCGCCTCATGAACAACGCACCAGAACGCGGAACGCCGGCTGGACCGCTCAAGGCGATGAGCCCTGGCGTGGTGGACTACCTCTTCCGCCGGCTGGTCGCCGGCGACCCGGCCGAGGACATTCAGTGGGGCAAGGAAGGTGTGGCGCTGTCAGCCCAGCCGCCCGGCGCGGAACTGGCGCGCAGGCTCTCTGAGTGCGACCTTGAGGCCCTGACGCCCACGGAGCTCTTCCACTACGTCCGCGCCGCCCAGCGGCTCGCTTCGTGGGCGGAGTCGCTCCGGGAGGAAGCCGTCAGCCGCTACTGCGGCATCCCCCGCCGGGAACCGTGTCAAACCCCTGAAAAGTGACGGCTGAAGGGCCGACTTTGACGATCATCACGCCGCCGCCATTGTCCTAACAAGGCGGGGACAGGGTAACGTTTTTCCTATGGCTGACACTTCCGCGAATATCCCTGCTTTTGGCACCCTCCTGACCGCTATGGTCACGCCGTTCACTGTGGACGGCAAAGTGGACTACCAGCAGGCGGCGGAACTGGCCGTGAAGCTTGTCGACGACGGCTGCGACGGCCTGGTCGTCACCGGAACCACCGGCGAAACCTCCACCCTCACCGACGACGAGAACGTGGGGATGTTCCGTGCGGTGAAGGAAGCTGTCGGCGGCCGTGCAGCGATCATTGCCGGCACCGGAACCAACGACACCGCACACTCCGTGCATCTTTCCCGGCTGGCAGCCGACGTTGGCGTCGACGGCCTCCTGATCGTCACGCCGTACTACAACAAGCCCAGCCAGGCCGGCGTGCGCGCCCACTTTGAGGCTATCGCCTCCTCCACCGATGTGCCCGTGATGCTCTATGACATCCCCGGCCGTTCCTCGATCCAGATTGCCCCGGAAACCATGATCCGTCTGGCAGCGCACCCGAACATCGTCGCGGTCAAGGACGCCAAGGCCGATTTCGCCGCCGCCACCCGCGTTATGGCAGAGACCGACCTGCTCTTCTACTCCGGCGACGACGGCTTGACCCTGCAGTGGATGGCGCTGGGCGCCGTCGGGCTCGTGGGCGTCACCACCCACGTTGCCACCCGCCGGTTCCGCGAGCTGATCGACGCCGTCAACGCGAACGATTTCGGCACCGCCCGGAAGATCAATTTTGAACTCGAACCTGTTATCCGGGCCACGATGACCCGCGTGCAAGGGGCCGTTGCGGCCAAGCAGATTCTTAAATGGCAGGGAGTCCTGCCCAACTCGGTTGTCCGTTTGCCCCTCGTGGAGCCGGACGAAACCGAGATCGTAACCATCCGCGAGGATTTGGCGGAAGCAGGAATGGTCTTTTCCTGATCGGCAAAGACCCCACTGTTCCGCCCGGAAAGTAGTGCATTATGACCCAAACCGCCCTTCCCGGCCTTGTCACGCCACCGAAACTGCCCCAAGGGACCCTGCGGATCGTGCCGCTCGGCGGCCTGGGGGAGATCGGCCGCAACATGGCTGTCTTCGAAATCGACGGCAAGCTGCTCATCGTCGACTGCGGTGTCCTCTTCCCTGAGGAGACCCAGCCCGGCGTCGATCTCATCCTGCCCGATTTCTCCTACATCGAGAACCGGCTTGATGACATCGTGGCCGTCGTCCTGACCCACGGCCATGAGGACCACATCGGTGCCGTGCCGTACCTGCTGCGCCTCCGCGCCGACATTCCCCTGATCGGCTCTCAGCTCACCCTTGCCCTCATCGAGGCCAAGCTGCAGGAACACCGGATTAAGCCCTTCACGCTCACCGTGACAGAAGGCCAGGTGGAGCGCTTCGGTCCCTTCGAAACCGAGTTCGTTGCGGTCAACCACTCGATTCCCGATGCCTTGGCCGTGTTCATCCGCACTGCCGGCGGCACCGTGCTGCACACGGGCGACTTCAAGATGGACCAGCTGCCGCTGGACGGCAGGATCACGGACCTTCGCCACTTCGCCAAGCTGGGCGAAGAAGGCGTTGACCTGTTCATGTCCGACTCCACCAACGCGGACGTCCCCGGTTTCACCACCGCCGAGAAGGAAATCGGCCCCACCCTGGACCGGCTCTTCGGCCAGGCCAGCAAGCGGATCATTGTCGCTTCCTTCTCCTCGCACGTCCACCGTGTGCAGCAGGTCCTGGACGCTGCGGCCAACCACAACCGCAAGGTTGCCTTCGTGGGCCGCTCCATGGTCCGCAACATGGCCATCGCGGCCAAGCTTGGCTACCTCGACGTGCCGGACGGCATCCTGGTGGACATCAAGAACATCGACAACCTGCCGGACAACCGCGTAGTGCTGATGTCCACGGGTTCACAGGGCGAGCCGATGGCTGCGTTGTCCCGGATGGCCAACGGGGACCACCGCGTCGTCGTGGGCAAGGGCGATACCGTCATCCTGGCCTCCAGCCTGATCCCGGGCAACGAGAACGCGGTTTTCCGCATCATCAACGGCCTGCTGAAGCTCGGCGCCGACGTCATCCACAAGGGCAATGCCAAGGTCCACGTGTCCGGCCACGCCGCGGCCGGGGAACTGCTGTACTGCTACAACATCCTCGAACCGCTGAACGCCATGCCGGTGCACGGCGAGACGCGGCACCTGATCGCCAACGGCAAGATCGCCCTCGAATCGGGCGTACCCGATGAGAGCATCCTGCTGGCTGACAACGGCACCGTCATCGACCTTCGTGACCACCAGGCCGACGTCGTGGGCCAGGTGGAAGTGGGCTTCGTCTACGTCGACGGCTCCAGCGTTGGCGAGGTCACGGAAGCCGACCTTAAGGACCGCCAGACGCTCGGTGATGAAGGCTTCATCTCCATCATTACGGTGATCCACCGCGCCACCGGCAAGGTGGTCTCCGGGCCGGAGATCCACGCCCGTGGCGTGGCTGAAGATGATTCCGTCTTCGACGAAATCATCCCCAAGATCAATGCTGCGCTGGAAGAAGCCGTGCTCAACCACACGGACCACACCACGCACCAGCTCCAGCAGGTTGTCCGCCGCGTCGTTGGCACATGGGTCAACCGCAAGCTTCGCCGCAAGCCCCTGATCATCCCGGTGGTCCTCGAGGCCTAGGCATCAGGTCTTGTGCCACCTGGGCCTTCCTCGCAGAAACGTAGCCGCCGCGGCAGCTGCCTGCGGGGAGGGCCCCGGTGTTTAAGCCGCTCGGACGGGTCAAGGGCGCATTATTTCCGCTGTCCCGTCCGCAACATGCAGCCCGGACTGCCCCGGAAATCCGCGGTTTTTGGCCCCACTTCGGGTACCGTGGCGGGTATGGCGACACGTACCTCCTCCGCGCCTAGAGGCAACTCAAGCGGTAAATCAGGCAGCTCTGCGGGCCGGGGCTCCGGCTCCGCTGCGTCCAAATCCAGCCGGACCGGAGGAACGTCAGGCGCGGCACGCACACGTCAGATGGCCGCCGTCGAACCCCGCCAGCCGTGGCTCGTACGGGTGGCCGCCGGGGCCTGGCTGGGCATCGGCCACGTCGTCGGCGGGGGCGTGCGCCGGATCGGCTACGACGTCAGCGACCTCGCGCCGGAAGACCGTCGGGACGGAGCTGCCCTCTTCAATCTCGCCCTTGGCGTGTTTGTTGCCACCTTCGCCTGGTGGGGCTTCACAGGATGGTTCCCCGACACTGTCTTCGCAGTCGTCAACGGGACCTTCGGCTGGATGTCCCTGCTGCTGCCGCTGATGCTTTTCGTCTGCGCCTTCCGGCTGTTCCGCCAACCGTCGGACGGGCGGGGCAACAACAGGATCGGTATCGGCTTCCTGATCATGACCTTTGCCGGCTGCGGCCTGGCACATGTCATCGGCGGCCAGCCCACAGTAGTGGACGGATTCGACGGCCTGCGCCGGGCAGGCGGAATGCTAGGCTTCTTGGCCGCTTCGCCGCTGGCCGCCCTGCACACGGCTGTGCCCGTGGCCGTCTACGGACTTCTTGCATTCACGTCCCTTCTGATCATCACCGCTACCCCGTTCGGCGCCATTCCCCGCCGGATCAGGGACGCCTATGAGCACCTCATGGGCATCGACCTGCAGGAAGCCGGCGACGCCCACGACCGCAGCTACCTCTACGAAAACTCCGCCCAGGCCGCGCCGAAGAAAAAGAGGCGCGGCCGGCTGTTCGGCAAGGACCAGGACACCGATCCCCGCCTCGAAGGCTACGTTGGGGACGAAGCCTTCGAACATGCCGTCATCGACGACGACGAGGCAACTGACAGCGCCAACGGCACCAAGGCAGGCGGCAAGGGGTCCCGCCCGGCACCCGGCGTCCGGCGGCCCACCCAGGCCGAGATCGCCGTCGAAAAGATCAAGGCAGCCCAGGGCCTGGGCACCAAGGGCCCGGAATTCAACGGCGAGAACGCCACAGAGGCCATTCCGCTCGTCACCCCTGGCATGGTCGCCGCCGGTTCCCTGAACCCCGTTGCCCCCGCCGCAGCAGGAGCTGTAGCAGCAGGGGCGGCCGCCGCGGCCGCGCAAGTGCCTTCACGCCCCGTCGCCCCGCCGCCACTGCCCACGCCGATCCCGCAGCGCACGGAGCAGCTTTCGCTCGCCGGCGACGTCACTTACACCTTGCCGTCCTCGGACGTCCTGGCACCCGGCTCCATCCCCAAGGAGCGCACCGAGGCCAACGACGCCATCGTGGCCTCCCTGACGGACACCCTGAACCAGTTCAACGTCGACGCGCAGGTCACCGGCTTCAGCCGCGGGCCCACCGTGACTCGCTACGAGATTGAGCTGTCCGCGGGCACCAAGGTGGAACGCGTCACGGCGCTCTCCAAGAACATCTCCTACGCCGTCGCCTCGAGCGACGTCCGCATCCTGAGCCCGATTCCCGGCAAGTCCGCCATCGGCATCGAGATCCCCAACACAGACCGCGAGACGGTCTCGCTCGGCGATGTGCTCCGCAGCCAGAACGCCCGCCGCACCGACCACCCCATGGTGATGGGTGTCGGCAAGGACGTCGAAGGCGGCTATGTAGTCGCGAACCTCGCCAAGATGCCCCACCTGCTCGTGGCCGGTGCCACCGGTGCCGGTAAGTCGTCGTTCGTGAACTCCATGATCACGTCCATCCTGATGCGTGCCACCCCGGACGAGGTCCGCATGGTCATGGTGGACCCCAAGCGCGTGGAACTCACGGCGTACGAAGGTGTCCCGCACCTGATCACGCCCATCATCACCAACCCGAAGAAGGCAGCGGAGGCCCTGCAGTGGGTGGTCCGGGAAATGGACGCCCGCTACGACGACCTCGCCAACTACGGGTTCAAGCACATTGATGACTTCAACAAGGCCGTCCGGGCAGGCAAGGTCCACCCGCCGGTCGACTCCAAGCGCGTCATCCGCCCGTACCCGTATCTGCTGGTGATCGTGGACGAGCTCGCCGACCTCATGATGGTGGCACCCCGCGACGTCGAAGACTCCATCGTCAGGATCACCCAGCTGGCCCGTGCCGCCGGTATCCACCTGGTGCTCGCCACCCAGCGGCCCTCCGTTGACGTTGTCACCGGCCTGATCAAGGCCAACGTGCCGTCCCGCATGGCGTTTGCCACGTCCTCCGTCACCGACTCCCGCGTGGTCCTGGACCAGCCCGGAGCGGAAAAGCTCATCGGCCAGGGTGACGCGCTCTTCCTCCCGATGGGCGCTTCCAAGGCCATGCGCGTGCAGGGTGCCTGGGTCACTGAATCGGAAATCCACAAGGTCGTGGAGCACGTCAAGGGCCAGCTCAAGGTCGACTACCGCCACGACGTTGCCCCCGAGGCGCAGAAGAAGCAGATCGACGACGACATCGGGGATGACCTCGAGGTCCTGCTGCAGGCCACTGAGCTCGTGGTGACCACCCAGTTCGGCTCAACCTCCATGCTGCAGCGCAAGCTGCGCGTGGGCTTCGCGAAGGCGGGCCGGCTCATGGACCTGCTCGAATCCAGGGGAGTGGTGGGGCCCTCGGAGGGTTCCAAGGCCCGCGACGTCCTGGTGAAGCCCGATGACCTCGCGGCGGTCCTCGCAGCCATGAAGGGCCAGGACGCCCCGGCCGCGCCGGATTCCCAGACCGCGGCGCTGAGCGACAACGCCAATGCGAACATCGCCCAGGGCGGCTATGCCGAGGACCTCGTGGCGGCGGACCTGGACAACCGCACCCAGAAAGCCGAATACTACGACGGCGCCGACGGCAACTCCGGTGACGACGAGGACGGCTCCGAGGACGCCTGGTCGCTCACCGGACGGTAGCCTAGGAGAGTGACTAGCACTGAAGCCAACAGCTCAGGCTCCTCCTCCGGGATCTGGAACCTTCCGAACATCCTGACGATGCTGCGGATTGCCCTGGTGCCGTTCTTCGTCTGGTTCCTCGTCGCGGACGCCCCGGGGCTCGATAGCCAGAACGGCGTCTGGCGCTGGGCCGCTGCCCTGACGTTTGCCGTCGCCATCTACACCGACAAGCTCGACGGCGACATCGCCCGCAGCAGGGGACTCATCACCAACTTCGGCAAGATTGCCGATCCCATCGCGGACAAACTGCTGACGGGCTCCGCACTGGTGATGCTGTCCGTCCTGGGCGAGCTGCCATGGTGGATCACCATCCTGATCCTGGTCCGCGAATGGGGCATCACTGCACTCCGGTTCTTCGTCATCCGCTATGGCGTCATCCCGGCGTCGCGCGGCGGCAAGCTGAAGACCGTTGTGCAGACCGTTGCGATCCTGCTGTATGTGATTCCGCTTGCATCGCTGGCGCCGTGGCTGGGTGTGGTCGCCTTCCTGGTGATGCTCGCCGCCGTGGCCGTCACCGTCTGGACCGGCGTCCAGTATGTTGTTGAAGCACTCAAGCTGCGGGCAAGCGGACGTCGTGCCGCCAGCCAGCGCGTTCAAGGAGAAATGCCGTGAGCAATCTGCACCGCATCGCCGAACAGGCAGTTACCGGCGCCATCTCGCGGGGACTGACCGTCGCCACCGCCGAATCGCTGACAGCGGGCATGGTGACGGCGGTCCTCGCTGACACCCCCGGCGCCTCGGGCATGCTCCAGGGCGGAGTGGTGTCCTACCAGAACGCAGTCAAGGCGGACGTCCTGGGCGTGCCCCAAGAGCTGCTCGACGCCGTCGGATCCGTCGAGGGAGCCGTTGCAGAGGCGATGGCGGCCGGAGCCCGAAGGGTCTGCGGCGCGGACGTCGGCGTGTCGACAACCGGCGTCGCCGGTCCGGAACCGCACGGCGGGAAAGCCGTGGGAACAGTCTTCGTCGGCATCGCCACCGCGGAGGGCACGACGTCGTTCGGTTACGTTTTCGAGGGGAACCGCGCCGACATCCGTGGACAGGCCTGCGCGGCTGCTTTGGAGCGGCTGCTTGAGGCGCTATCTTCCGAGGCTTACCAGGCGTAAAGTTGCCGGGAACAAAATTTGATTCCTAATAGTTGTTACATTGTGTCGCTTCCGAATCGCGGAGGCGCCTAGGATGAGTAAATAATTATGGTTCGCCTGATGAAGGCGGGCCTGACGAACGAGGGAGCAAGGCGATACAGATGGTAAAGCAGCCCGTATCCGTGAACGGCGTTGTCCGCTGGAAGGATGTGGGCCTCGCCGATCAGGCAAAGAGCGAACAGAAGGAGCGCAAGATGGTTGTACTTCGTCACGAAATCGGTGATGTTCTGCGCGACGTTCGCCAGCGTCAGGGCCGAACCCTCCGCGAAGTCTCACACAGTGCCCGGGTTTCCCTGGGTTACCTCAGTGAAGTGGAGCGCGGCCAGAAGGAAGCCTCTTCGGAGCTGCTGTCTTCGATCTGCTCGGCCCTGGACGTCCCGCTGTCCAGCATGCTCCGCGAAGTCAGCGACCGCGTTGCCGTCGCTGAGGGCGTTGCTGTTCCGGACACCGTTCCGCAGGAATTCTCGCAGCGTTATGGCCGCGACCTTGACCGCGAACTCAACACTGAACTGTCTGACGAACTGGCCAAGGGACTGCTCTCGGGCGCCCGCTGACCTGCGTCGTTCATACTCAGTCATACCAGACTCACACGAAGGGCCTCCGGCTAAGCCGGAGGCCCTTCGGCGTTAAAACCAGGGTTAAGTACCGGGCCGGTTGGCTTCGTCCTTCGGGAAGCCGTCGCGCTCATACGTTGCGTTGAGCTTCGCCATGTATGTGGCAAGGGTCTGAAGTTCTTCGACCGGCCATTCGCCCAGCCGCTCACGGAAGACCTCCCGCCGTGCGTCCTGGACCTGGTGCATCTTCTCCTCGCCCTTGGGGGTCAGTTGGATGGTCTGGGCCCGGCCGTCGAGGGGATCGGCCTCCTTGGACACCAGGCCGATGCTTTCGAGGAAGGCAATCTGCCGGCTGACAGACGGCTTGCCGACGCCGATGCATGATGCCAGTTCCGTGAGCCTGATGGGACCTTCCCGGCGGATGACAGTGAGGAGGCCGTACGCTGCCGGTTCCATGTCCGGGTGCACTTCCCGCGACAGTTGCTGGGACAGGGCGCGGCCACGGCGCCAGAACAGGCTGATCTGATGTTCCACGGTTCGCAGGGCCGCGTCGACGCTGTTTTCGGTGGCCCCTGGGGCATCGGGTTCCATGGCTGGGTTGCTCATGGCAACCATTCTATTGGCCGCAGCCGTGAGAGACTTTATCGGTGAGAATCAGCGACTTCTGGCGGCTAATGGACGATGAGTTCGGTGCAGGCTACTCCCGTGTCCTCAGCAGCTCACTGGTGCTGGCAGGTGTCGGCAGCCGGACAGCGGACCAGGCACTGGCAGCCGGTGTTCCTCCGCGGCAGGTCTGGCTCGCCATGTGCGACGTGCAGGACGTCCCGGCGGACCGGCGGCTTGGCAGGGACGTCAAGCCGTCCCGCAACTGATCCACGGCACCCTGACGCTGGATGGCTCCGCCCTGACACGCCGGGCAATTGTTCGAATATCTGTTCGGGTAGGGCTATGCTTTTTTCAGAGCGTTTTCCACATACGCAATGTCATCCGGCAAGAATGTCGGTGGGTGCCGTTAGCGTCGGTGATGACAGATAAAGGGCCGCTCAGGCCACTCCACAGCGAGAAAACTAGAGGTGTGAACCATGGCGGCAGCCCCGGATCGTCAGAAGGCGCTCGATGCAGCGCTTGCCCAGATCGACAAGCAGTTCGGCAAAGGCTCCGTCATGCGGCTGGGCGACGAAGTGCGTGCGCCCATAGAAGTAATCCCCACCGGCTCCATTGCCCTGGACGTTGCCCTGGGAATTGGCGGCCTGCCGCGCGGCCGCGTGGTGGAAATCTACGGCCCGGAATCGTCAGGTAAGACCACCGTTGCCCTGCATGCCGTCGCGAATGCCCAGCGCTTGGGCGGTATCGCTGCGTTCATCGACGCCGAGCACGCCCTGGACCCCGAATACGCCGCCAAGCTGGGTGTCGATACCGACGCGCTGCTGGTATCCCAGCCGGACACCGGTGAGCAGGCCCTGGAAATCATGGACATGCTGATTGGCTCGGGCTCCCTCGATGTGATTGTCATCGACTCCGTGGCCGCCCTCGTGCCCCGCGCGGAAATTGAAGGCGACATGGGCGACAGCCACGTCGGCCTGCAGGCTCGCCTGATGAGCCAGGCGCTCCGTAAGATCACCGGACGTTTGAGCCAGACCAAGACCACCGCCATCTTCATTAACCAGCTGCGTGAGAAGATCGGCGTCTTCTTCGGCTCACCCGAAACCACCACCGGTGGTAAGGCGCTGAAGTTCTACGCCTCCATCCGCATCGACGTCCGCCGCATCCAGACGCTGAAAGAAGGCGCTGATTCGGTGGGCAACCGCACCAAGGCGAAAATCGTCAAGAACAAGATGGCCCCGCCCTTCAAAATCGCCGAATTCGACATCATCTACGGCCAGGGCATCTCCCGCGAGGGCGGCATCATCGACATGGGCGTGGAGCACGGCCTGATCAAGAAGTCCGGTTCCTGGTTCACCTACGACGGTGACCAGCTGGGCCAGGGCATGGAGAACTCGCGACGCTTCCTGCGCGACAACCCGGAGCTTGCCTCGGAGCTGGAGCGCCTCATCAAGGAAAAGCTCGGCGTCGGCGTCAAGCCCGCCGAGGCCGAAAAGGAAGCGTCTCCGAAGCTCAAGGCCGTTGACGGTTTCTAGGGGAACTCGGCGGAGCGGGCCAGGATTCCGATCCCGGAAACCTGACCCGGCTGCGTTCGGCGATGCAGGCCAGGACGGGACCTTTCCCGCGGAGGCCGGACACGTGCCGGAGCCGGAAGCGGAACACGATGCTGAGCCGGATCCGGCCTCCGTGGCGCGGGCCATCGTGCTGCGGCAGCTGACCGCCTCGCCGAAAAGCAGGTTGCAGCTGGCCCGCAAGCTGGCCGAGCGCAATGTTCCGGAGGACGTGGCCGAGGCCGTACTGGACAGGTTCGAGGAAGTCCGGCTCGTGGATGACGCCGAGTTTGCGGACATGTGGGTCCGGAGCAGGTCCCAGACCCGGAAGCTCGCCAAGGGTGCGTTGCGGCGCGAGCTTGCGGACAAAGGTATTGAAGCCGACATTGCGGCCCGGGCCTTGGAGCAGGTCAGTGACGAAGCGGAGGAGTCTGCCGCCCGTGAACTCGTCCAACGCAAGCTCAAAGGCACAGCAGACCTCACGGACCGCGCCGAGCGGGACAAGGTCACGCGTCGGCTGGCCTCGATGCTGGCCCGGAAGGGATACCAGCCGTCGCAGGCCTTCCGGATCGCCGCGGAGGTCCTCGACACCGCAGCCGGCGGGCGGGCGGAAACGGAATTCCTATGAACCGGTACCCTTAACAGGTGAGTTTGACCATTCCCTCCCCAGCGTCCGGCACCAGCACTTCCGCCAGCCCGGATGGAGCCCCCGCAGCGGCGCCGCCGCGCACTTACCAGGTGCGCACTTTTGGCTGCCAAATGAACGTGCACGACTCCGAGCGCATGGCCGGGATGCTCGAAGGCGCCGGGTATGTCCCGGCGACCGATGAGCACGCCGACGTCGTGGTGTTCAACACGTGCGCCGTCCGGGAGAACGCCGACAACAAGCTCTACGGCAACCTCGGAATGCTGGCCCCGGTCAAAGCTGCCAACCCGGGGATGCAGATCGCGGTGGGCGGTTGCCTGGCCCAGAAGGACCGCGAAACCATCCTGAAGAAGGCCCCGTGGGTGGACGCCGTCTTCGGCACCCACAACGTCGGTGCCCTGCCTGCGCTCCTCGACCGCGCCCGTCACAACAATGAGGCGCAGCTCGAGATCCTGGAATCACTCGACGTTTTCCCCTCGACCCTCCCCACCAAGCGGGACTCCGTGTACTCGGGCTGGGTGTCGATATCGGTGGGCTGCAACAACACGTGCACCTTCTGCATCGTTCCTGCGCTGCGCGGCAAGGAGAAGGACCGCCGTCCGGGCGACATCCTCGCCGAGATTCAGGCACTGGTGGATGACGGCGCCATCGAGGTGACACTCCTGGGCCAGAACGTGAACTCCTACGGCGTGGAATTCGGCGACCGCCAGGCGTTCTCCAAGCTGCTGCGTGCCTGCGGTGAAATCGACGGGCTGGAGCGGGTTCGGTTCACCAGCCCGCACCCCGCTGCCTTCACTGACGACGTCATCGACGCCATGGCCGAAACCCCGAACGTCATGCCGCAGCTTCACATGCCCCTGCAATCGGGCTCGGACAAAGTACTCAAGGACATGAAACGGTCGTACCGCTCCACCAAATTCCTGGGCATCCTGGACAAGGTCCGGGAACGGATTCCGCATGCCGCCATCTCGACGGACATCATCGTCGGCTTCCCCGGCGAAACCGAAGAGGACTTCCAAGCCACGCTGGACGTCGTCGAAAAGTCGCGCTTCGCCACTGCGTTCACGTTCCAGTACTCGAAGCGCCCCGGCACCCCCGCCGCTGACCTGCCGGACCAGCTCCCCAAGGCCGTGGTCCAGGAGCGCTTTGAGCGCCTGACCGCCCTGCAGGACCGGATCGCGGCCGAGGAAAACGCCCGCCAGCTGGGCCGCCGGGTGGAGGTCATGGTCACGGCACAGTCCGGCCGCAAGTCGGAGGAAACACACCGGCTGTCGGGCCGGTCGCAGGATCAGCGGCTGGTGCATTTCTCAGTCCCGGAGGGTGCGGAGAAGCCCCGGCCCGGAGACCTTGTGACCGTCACCATCACGGAAGCTGCTGCCTTCCACCTGGTGGCCGATCCGGCATCGCCGGCAGACTACGCGCTCCGCCGGTCGCGTGCCGGTGACGCCTGGGACAGGTCCCAGGCGGACTCCTGCGGCGCCCCGGTGCCCGGCGCCGGCTCCGCTGCGAACGGCGGCAAGAGCGGCGTGTCCCTCGGTATGCCGGCGCTCCCCGTCCGCCGCAGCTAGGCAATGGCCACGCCCACAGGGAACGGCCAGGACGCCTTTGTGCCGTCGGCTGACGCGCGCGGTTCTGACGCCGGTCAGCCGCCTGTCATTGCGGTGGTCGGCCCCACCGGATCCGGGAAATCGGACCTCGCCGTGGCACTCGCGCTGGAACTTGACGGCGAGGTCATCAACGCGGACGCCATGCAGTTCTACCGCGGCATGGACATCGGCACAGCCAAGATCACGGTGGAGGAGCGCAGGGGAGTCCGGCACCACCTGCTGGACACCCTCGACGTCACCCAGGAAGCCAGCGTGTCCGATTTCCAGCGGGAGGCGCGCGCCGCCGTCGCCGATGTCCACGCCCGGGGCAGGCGGGCCATCCTCGTCGGCGGATCGGGCCTGTATGTCCGGGCCGCGCTGGACGTGCTCGAGTTTCCCGGAACGGATCCGGACATCAGGCGCCGTCTCGAAGCGGAGGCCGACGAAACCGGCCTCGCCGCGCTGCGCACCAGGCTGGACGCCGTGGACCCGGTTTCCGCCGCCCGGCTGGGAGACGCCCGCAGGGTTGTCCGCGCGCTGGAGGTCTTCGAGCTGACAGGACGCCCGTTCAGCTCCTTCATGCCGGCCCGGGAGTACTTCCAGCCGGCAGTCCAGATCGGGCTCGAGGTGGACCGGGAGCTCCTGAAGGACAGGCTGGCACAGCGTGTCCACGGCATGGTCGCCAACGGACTGCAGGCCGAAGTGCAGCGGTTGGACGGAGCAGGCCTGAGGAACGGCAAAACCGCGTCCCGTGCCCTGGGCTACTCCCAGTTCCTCAAAGTACTCGATGGTGAATGGGATGCCGGCCAGGCCACGGAAGACACCATTGTGGCCACGCGAAAATTCGCCCGCCGGCAACTCACCTGGTTCAGGGCCGATCCCCGCATCACCTGGCTCGACTGGCAGGACCCGGACCTGGTGGACAAAGCAGCGGCCATCTGCCGCTGAGCCGTGCTGCTCAGCCCGCGCCAGCCCCTTGCGCACGGTTTTCGGGCCCGTCCACCCGTGACTGTAATCTTGAACCATGGACGAAACCCTTGCACCCACCCCTGACCGCACACTCCAGGGGCTGAGCGGCCTGGCCTTCTCCAAGGGCCACGGCACCGGCAATGATTTCGTGCTTGTTGCTGACCCCGGGGGCACCTGGCCCATCGCACCCGAGCAGGTCGCGGAACTCTGCGACCGCCACCGCGGAATCGGCGGCGACGGGCTGATCCGCGCCGTGCCGTCGCGCTACCTCCCCGAAGGGCGCGAGCTGCAGACGGTCCACCCGGACGCCGAGTGGTTCATGGACTACCGCAACGGCGACGGCTCCCTGTCGGAAATGTGCGGCAACGGCGTGCGCGTCTTCGTCCACTTCCTCGTTGCCGAAGGACTGGTCCGGCTCGAGACCGGCGATGCGCTGACCATCGGCACGCGAGGGGGCGTCAAAACGGTCGTGCGGACCGAGAACGGCTACGCCGTCGACATGGGACCGTGGGAGTTCATTTTCCCGGGAGAGGCCACGGCACGGGCCATGGACTCGCTTGTGACCGCCGACGGCCTGGAAGTGCCGCGGCCGGCGCTGTCTGTCAGCATGGGGAACCCGCACACTGTGGTGGCGCTTGCAGAGCTCAGCGAACTTGAGGCAACCCAGCTGTTCAAGGCACCGCACGTTGACCCGAAGCCGGCCAACGGCACCAATGTGGAGTTCGTCGTACCCTCCGAACCGCTGGTGCATGACGGGGTGGGGACCATCACCATGCGCGTCCACGAGCGCGGCGTGGGGGAGACGCAGTCATGCGGCACCGGCGCCTGCGCAGCTGCGGTTGCCATCCGTCACTGGGCCGGGCAGGGCGCTCCGGAAGCCTGGAACGTCAAGGTGCCGGGCGGCGTCGTCGGCGTGAAATTCTTTCCGGGGCCGGAAGGCCACGAGCATGTGGAACTCAGCGGTCCGGCCGTGATCGTGGCTAGTGGGACGCTTTCCTGACCCGAAGGATCCTGAACGACTTCGAGGTGCTCTCCCGGGTGACGGTGAAGCTGCTGTCCAGTTCGGTGCCCAGCCAGCGCTGCAGCGAATCCGAACCAAGGTTTTTCTGGACTACCAGCCAGGCGGACCCGCCCGGGGCCAGCCGGGGCAGCCACAGCAGCAGCAGGGAGTGAAGTTCGTCCTTGCCTATGCGGATGGGCGGATTGGACCAGATGGTGTCGAAGCGGAGGCCCGGATCAACGTCGGCCGGCAGGCTGGCCGTGACGTTGCCAAGCCCCAGCAGGCCGGCGTTTTCGTTGGTCAGTGCGACACAGCGCTCATTCACGTCCACGGCATGGACGTGTGCGTGAGGGGCCCTGAGGGCCATGGTCAGGGCGATCGGACCCCAGCCGCAGCCGATGTCCAGCAGGTTGCCCTGGGGAGACGGGGCCGGCACGTCAGCCAGCAGCACAGCGGTGCCCTTGTCGATCCCGTCGGGGCTGAAGATGCCACTGGAGGTCTGCAGCTTGCGGGTTTCACCGGCGAGCTCCACGGTTAGCGGCTTGCGGGTGAACGGCCCGGCGGGCTGGGCGCTGAAATAGTGTGCAGACTCCATAACTCGCCAGATTAGTTGTCCCGGGCGCGGATGGGAAACGCGGGGGAACGGGACAGGGAAACCGGTCTGCTAGTCTTGAATTCATGTTCTTGATCTTTGAGTAGCCGGCACGGGCCCTGGCCCGTCCCGCAGCGACGCAGGTAATCACCTTCCGCTCAGTGCGCTGTCCTGCCGTGATCCTCCGGCCGGACGTGCTGCCCGAACTACTTGGAGTCCAGCAATGCTGATCATCTGACCTGCCATCGGAATCCCGTCATCCGGACGGCGCGCGTGAACTTCCCCGTGGGAACACTGCTCCGTGCGACAGACTGTCCGCTGAACATTCCGGTGTCACCGACGCCACCGCATCCTGCGCAACGGCGCCTGCCAGGCAGGCCGCCTCGCCACCGCCCATACCGCCGCCCGCTGCGCCGCAGCCGCCGGCACCCCAGGAGCCCGAATGACCAATAGTCGTCAGCCCAGCGCGAATACCGCCCCGCAGACAAGTAATCAGCATTATTCTGAAGGTGTCGAATCTTCAAAGGAGAACATGACCAACCAGCCCAACACCGGATCAGATTCAGCCTCACAGGACATGAGTCCTGAGGAAATCCAGGCTGTCATCGACCGGATTCTGTCCAAGGATGTCCCTGCCCGCTCCGCCAAATCCGACCCGGAAGATCCGCAGGGAGTTTTGGGGTCGGCGCAGGCGATTTCCCGCCAGGACAGTGAACACAGCATCTTCGACGGGGACCAGCAGGACCTTGAAGAACGCCGGGCCCTGCGCCGTACGGCAGGCCTGTCCACCGAACTCGAGGACGTCACCGAGGTTGAATACCGGCAGCTGCGCCTTGAACGCGTGGTCCTGGCCGGTCTCTGGTCCGAGGGAACCTTGGCGGACGCCGAAAACTCACTGCGTGAACTTGCCGCGCTCGCGGAGACAGCAGGCTCGGAAGTGCTTGACGGCATCGTCCAGCGCCGCGCGAAGCCCGACCCCGGCACCTTCCTGGGTTCCGGCAAGGCCCTGGAACTCAAAGACATCGTGATGTCCACGGGTGCCGACACCGTGGTGGTGGATGCCGAGCTGGCACCCTCACAGCGGCGCGGACTTGAAGACATCGTGAAGGTCAAGGTCATCGACCGCACGGCCCTGATCCTGGACATCTTCGCCCAGCACGCCAAGAGCCGCGAAGGCAAGGCGCAGGTGGAGCTTGCGCAGCTCGAGTACCTGCTCCCGCGCCTGCGCGGCTGGGGCGAATCAATGTCCCGGCAGGCCGGTGGCCAGGTGGGCGGCGCGGGTGCCGGCATGGGGTCCCGTGGCCCCGGTGAAACCAAGATCGAACTGGACAGGCGGCGGATCCGCACCCGGATGGCCAAGCTGCGGCGTGAAATCGCCGCCATGAAGCCGGCGCGGGAAACCAAGCGGGCCAACCGCCGTCGTAATTCCGTCCCGTCCGTTGCCATCGCCGGGTACACGAACGCCGGAAAGTCCTCGCTCCTGAACCGGCTGACCGACGCCGGTGTCCTGGTGGAGAACGCCCTGTTCGCGACGCTGGATCCAACTGTCCGCAAGGCGGAAACGGCCGATGGCCTGGGCTACACCCTGGCCGACACTGTGGGCTTCGTCCGTTCCCTTCCCACGCAGCTGGTGGAAGCCTTCCGGTCCACCCTGGAGGAAGTGGCAGACGCGGACCTCATCCTGCACGTCGTGGATGTCTCGCACCCCGATCCGGAAGGCCAGATCGCCGCGGTCCGCGCCGTGTTCAGCGAAGTGGACGCGCGCAAGGTCCAGGAAATCATCGTGCTGAACAAGGCCGACGCCGCGGATCCGTTCGTGGTGGAACGCCTGAAGCAGCGCGAACCCCGCCACGTGGTGGTCTCCGCACGGACGGGGCAGGGCATTGCTGAACTGCTGAAAGCGATCAGCGAGGCCATCCCGCGGCCGAGCGTCAAGATGGAACTGCTGATTCCCTACAATCGCGGGGACCTGCTCAGCAAACTCCACGAAACGGACGCCGAAATCCTTCGCCTGGACCATGAGGAGGAGGGCACGCGTGCCCTCGTCATGGTGCGCGAGGGGCTTGCCTCTGAACTGGAATCCTTCATCAGCAATGTCTGATCCCGGGGCTGGAGAAACCAGCGGCTCTGCCGGCGAGCAGTTCGTCATCGAGCTGCTCGACCGGGCGGTTTCCGGCATGGGCGGACAGAGCCGCAGCGGCCAGCACGAGATGGCCCGGCAGGTGGCACGCGCTATTGACAGCGGCGACCACCTGCTGGTCCAGGCCGGAACGGGCACCGGAAAGTCCCTGGCCTACCTCATTCCGTTGATCGCCCATTCACTGGTCAGCGACAAACCCACGCTCGTCTCCACGGCCACCCTCGCCCTGCAGACCCAGATCGTGGGCAGGGACCTCCCCAGACTCCTGGAAACGATCACTCCCGCCCTTGAACGTCCCGTCAAGGTGGCACTCGTCAAGGGCAGGTCCAACTACGTCTGCCGGCACAAACTCGACGGCGGGTTCCCTTCCGAGGAGCCGTCCGAGGGACAGCTTTTCTCGCTGGGTGAGGACACCAGCGTCCCGCACTTTGCCGCTTCTTTGGGCGGCCCTGCGTCGCAGCTGGGTAAGGAAGTGGTCCGGCTCCGCGAGTGGGCGGAGAAGACGGCCTCGGGGGACCGTGACGAGCTGATGCCCGGTGTGACGGACCGTGCATGGCGGCAGGTGTCCGTGACGTCGATGGAATGCCTCGGAGCGCAGAAATGCCCCATGGCGGCCGAGTGCTTCAGCGAACTGGCCCGGCAGAACGCGGCCGAGGCCGACGTGGTGGTCACCAACCACGCCATGCTGGCCGTCAGTGCCTTCGAAGGCCTCGCCGTGCTGCCGGAGTACGACGTCGTGGTGGTTGACGAGGCCCACGAGCTGCAGGACAGGGTGACGGGAGCAGTCTCCGGCCAGCTGTCCGTGGCCATGGTCCACGCCGCCGCTTCGGGCGCCCGCAAAAACACCGGCATCACGGTTGATGCGCTCAACAACGCAGCCGCGAACCTTGAGGTGGCCATCGCCGGAGTTCCGAGCGGCCTGCTGCCCAACGGGCTCAACGACGAACAGCTCGACTGTGTGGACCAGCTGCGGGAAGCCTGCCGCGCGGCCCTTTCCGACTCCAAAGGGGACAGCGCCAACACGGCCGACGGCGGGCGGCAGCTTGCGCGGTCACGCCTGATGGTCATCCTCGAGCTTTGCGAACGCCTGATTGCCGCCCGGGAAAACCGCGAGGTGGTCTGGTTCTCGCGGGCCAGCACCTTTGACCCGCAGCAGGGCTACTCGCAGCCGGACGACGCCGCGCCGGCCCTGGTCAACATCGCCCCCCTGAGCGTGGCCGGGAAGCTGCGCGACGGGCTGTTCGCCGGCCACACAGTGGTCCTCACATCAGCCACGCTCGCGATCGGATCGGCCTTCGAACCGGCCGCGGGAGGGCTCGGGCTGGTGGGGCCCGGGGCGCCCAGCTGGACCGGTGTGGACGTCGGATCCCCGTTCGATTACCCCAAGCAGGGCATCCTGTATGTTGCCAGCCACCTGCCGAAGCCCGGACGCGGAACGTCGCCCGAAGCGCTGGACGAGCTCGAGAAACTGATCCGGGCCTCCGGCGGCGGGGCACTGTGCCTCTTCTCGTCGCGCCGGGCCGCGGAGGACGCTGCCGAGGCCATGCGGCCGCGCCTGGATGTCAGCATCCTCTGCCAGGGGGAATCAACCATGACCGCCCTGGTGCGCCAGTTCGCCGACGAACCGGACACGTGCCTTTTCGGCACCATGTCACTCTGGCAGGGGGTCGATGTTCCCGGCGGTTCGTGCAGGCTGGTGGTCATCGACCGGATCCCGTTCCCCAGGCCGGATGATCCCCTCATGACGGCGCGCTCCCGGGCGGTGGCCCAAGCGGGCGGCAACGGGTTTATGTCGGTGTCGGCCACGCATGCAGCCATCCGGCTTGCCCAGGGGGCAGGCCGCCTGATCCGTTCTACGGGCGACAAAGGCGTGGTGGCTGTCCTTGACTCCCGGCTGTCCACGGAACGCTACGGGGGCTTCCTCAGGGCTGCCCTGCCGCCGTTCTGGCCGACCACTGATCCTGCGATTGCGGTGGCGGCCCTGAGCCGGCTGGCTAAGGCCCCCGCGTAGTCCGGGCTGGCGGCTGACGCGGGGGAGCGGCGGCTACAGCGAGCGGAGAACCGAAACGACCTTGCCCATGATGTTGGCGTGATCGCCGAGGATGGGCTCGTATTGCGTGTTCTGCGGGAGCAGCCAGGTGTGGCCGTCGCGCTGGCGGAATGTCTTGACGGTGGCTTCATCATCGAGCAGGGCGGCCACAATGTCGCCGTTGACGGCATCACTCTGCCGGCGGACCACCACCCAGTCGCCGTCGCAGATGGCCGCGTCGATCATGGAGTCGCCGGACACCTTCAGCATAAAAAGCTCGCCGTGGCCGACGAGCTGCCGCGGCAGGGGCATGACGTCCTCGACCATCTGGTCTGCCAGGATGGGGCCGCCTGCCGCAATCCGGCCCACCAGGGGGACCATTGCCGTATCCGTCGCCGTGGCCAGTTCGGAAACGGACAAGCCGCCAATCGTGCGCAGCCGGGCAGGCTTCTCCACGCCGGAGATCTTGGCGGTTCCCTCGTCCAGGGTCAGCGGCATGAGCACTTCCATGGCGCGCGGACGCTTGGGGTCGCGCCGGAGGTAGCCCAGCTTCTCGAGCTGTGAGAGCTGGTGGGTGACGCTGGAGAGGCTGGCCAGGCCCACGGTGTCGCCGATTTCACGCATGGACGGCGGATAGCCGTTGTCGTTGACGGACCGCTGGATGGTTTCCAGAATCTTCTTCTGCCGCACCGTGAGGCCCTTGGGCTTCGCTGGTGACTGCTGGCTCCGCTGCGTAGCCCTGCCGCCGGTGGCTTGTGCTGCCATGTTCGCCAACGCCTTTCGTTCCACCCGGCCTCCGTGGCTGCAGCTGCCGGGAACTTCCGGCCTGAAAATGTCAGACCCTGCTGATCAACTGCAGAAGTGGTTGTTCTGTAGCTCAAACGTAGGTCAGCCGCACACGTTTTTCAAACATTTGTTCTAGTGAGTCTCGACAATGTTCGTTAATAAGTGCTAGAACAGAACCAGCAAAGTTCGAATATGTGTTCTAGTCGCAAACCCCATTCGGTTCTATGTTCGAAGAGTTCGATGTTCGAAGGCCGGGACGGGCGGATGGCATCTTTGGGAACATGCCGGGCGGCACAGTCAGGTCCAGGAGGGCTCAGTTCATGTCAGCAACAAGCGCTATTCAGGGTTCCGGTCAGCAGCGTTCGAAAGAGCAGCGTTCCACCAGCCGGGTAGACCACGGCTCCGGAATGCAGGTCTTTAACTGGGAGGACCGTCCTTCAGGGAAGGCCAGGTCCGCCCAGCCGCCGCTCCGCCTGACCCGCCGGGGCCGCATCGTCCTGGTGGGCCTCCCGCTGATTCTGCTGTCGGTGGTGCTCATTTCACTGGCCGGCTTCCTGAACTCACCGGCCAAGGCCGCGGATTCCGTGTCCGAGCTGTCGCTGACCCCAACAGTGTCTGTCACGGTGCAGCCGGGGGAGTCCCTCTGGGGAATTGCCGGGACCGTGGCGCCGGAGCGCGATCCCCGCGACGTGGTGGCGGACATCGTCCAGCTTAACAACCTTGACGGCGGCAAGGTCATGCCGGGCCAGCAGATCTTCGTCCCCTCTAAGTAGAACAGCGGCCCGGACGCCTCCGTGTCCGGGACGTGGCGGGACCTGCCGGGCCCGCCGGGACCTGCCGCCCTGCTGTTGCGGAATCCGGTCCCCGGCGTACCGGAGCGGGCCGGCAGGCGTCACAGTTTCAGTGGCCCGGCCACCCTCACTTAAACTGTTGAAGTGACTGACCAGCTAGAGCGACTGAACCGACTTCCCCTCCGGACCAACCTGCGGGGCCTCACCCCGTATGGAGCGCCGCAGCTGGACGTTCCCATCCTGCTCAACGTCAACGAGAACACCCATGGCGTTCCGGCGGATGTCCTCGCGGCCATTTCCGAGGCCGTGACGGCAGCTGCTGCGGGACTGAACCGGTACCCGGACCGTGAGTTCACCGAACTCCGTGAGCGCCTTGCAGAGTACCTCGGGCACGGCCTGGGAGCGGAGAACATCTGGGCCGCCAACGGGTCCAACGAAGTGCTTCAGCAGATTCTGCAGGCCTTCGGCGGGCCGGGCCGCACAGCCCTTGGCTTCCCGCCCACGTACTCCATGTACCCGCTCCTGGCGAGCGGAACGGACACGGAATACATCGTCGGCCAGCGGGCCGACGACTACGGCCTCAGCGCCGAATCGGCAGCCCGTCAGGTCAGGGAACTTCAGCCCAACATCGTTTTCCTGTGCTCGCCCAACAATCCCACCGGCACCGGCCTGGGACTGGATGTGGTCGAGGCCGTCTACGCCGCCGGCGAGGCCAGCCAGACGGTTGTGATCGTTGATGAGGCGTACCACGAGTTCGCCCACGACGGCACGCCCAGCGCGCTGACGCTCCTTCCCGGCCGTGAGCGCCTGATCGTGTCCCGCACCATGAGCAAGGCCTTTGCCCTCGCCGGAGCACGGCTCGGCTACATGGCCGCCGCCCCCGAAGTTACTGACGCCCTGCGCCTGGTGCGGCTGCCGTACCACCTGTCCGCCATCACCCAGGCCACGGCCCTGGCCGCGCTAACCCACCGTGAAGCCCTCATGGCCGACGTCGAGGACATCAAACTGCAGCGCGACCGGATCGTCACGGAGCTGACGCGAATGGGTCTCAAGCCCGCCGCGTCCGATTCCAACTACGTCTTCTTCGGCGGGCTGGAAAACCCGCACGAGGTCTGGCAGGGACTGCTGGACGCCGGGGTCCTGATCCGGGATGTGGGGATCCCCGGCCACCTGCGCGTCACGGCCGGAACTGAGACGGAAACCACAGCGTTCCTGGAAGCCCTCGAACTGATCCTGACCGGGCAGCCCAGCGTCCCGGCCTAAACTGGAATCAGACCCACGTCACCAGGGCTACCGGTTCTCCCAAGCCGGCTCCCAGACAACACTTCTCCTTCATCTAAAGGACACAACACATGAGCACCACCGGATCCATTGCTGCCGAGGCCCGGACCGCACGCATGGAGCGTGCCACGAGCGAATCGTCCGTGCTGGTCGAGATCAACCTTGACGGCACGGGCGTCTCGGACATCAGCACCTCGGTTCCGTTCTACGACCACATGCTGACTGCCCTGTGCAAGCACTCGCTCATCGACATGACCGTCAAGGCGACCGGTGACATCCACATCGACGTCCACCACACGGTGGAGGACGTTGCCATCACGTTTGGCGAGGTACTCCGCACCGCCCTGGGCAACAAGGCCGGGATCCGCCGGTTCGGCGAAGCAACGGTTCCCCTCGACGAAGCCCTAGCCCACGCCGTGGTTGACGTCTCCGGGCGACCCTACCTCGTGCACGGCGGCGAGCCCGCGGGCCAGGAATACCACCTGATCGGCGGACACTTCACGGGTTCCCTGACCCGCCACGTCTTCGAGGCCATCACCCTGCACGCTGGTATCTGCCTGCACATGAACGTCATCGCCGGCCGGGACCCGCACCACATCGTCGAGGCCCAGTTCAAGGCCTTCGCCCGTGCGCTGCGGGCGGCCGTGGAGCCGGATCCCCGCGTTGAAGGCATCCCCTCCACCAAGGGTGCACTGTGACCGGCCCGGTCCTCCAGGATGGGGCCATCCTGGATCCTGCCGGGAGCGCGAAGCCTGCGTCTCCGGAAGGAAAACCCACCGTCACCGTGCTGGATTACGGTTCCGGCAACGTCCGCTCGGCGGTCCGTGCCCTTGAGCGTGCAGGTGCCGAGGTCATCCTCAGTGCCAAGCCGGAGGATGTCCTGAATGCTGACGGACTGCTGGTCCCCGGCGTCGGAGCCTTCGAGACGGTCATGCGCGAACTGAAGGCCGTGGACGCCATCCGGATGATCGGCCGGCGCGTCGCCGGCGGCCGCCCGGTCCTTGGCATCTGCGTGGGCCTCCAGGTGCTGTTCGAAGCCGGAGTGGAGCACGGCACCGAAGCTGAAGGCATGGGGGAGTGGCCCGGAAAGGTGGAACTGCTGCCTGCCGAAGTGGTTCCCCACATGGGCTGGAACACGGTCACGGTGCCGGAAGGCTCCAAACTGTTCGACGGCGTCGAAAACGAGCGCTTCTACTTCGTGCACTCCTACGGCGTGCAGCACTGGGACTTCGATGTCATCCAGCCCCGCATGGCGGCGCCGCTCGTCACCTGGTCCGAGCACGGCGCCCCGTTCGTCGCCGCCGTGGAGAACGGGCCGTTGTGCGCCACCCAGTTCCACCCCGAAAAATCCGGCGACGCCGGTGCCCGGCTGCTCCGCAACTGGGTCAACGGCCTGCGCCGCGGCAATGGCCCCGCCGCGCAGACAGCCACGCCAAAAGCCGCTGCCGCAACCGGACCGGCCGCCTAGATGTGGTCGATTGTCCTGACGGGCCTCGCCGGCCTCCTGGTTGGCGGAGCTCTGTCCTTCCGGCAGCAGCGCAAGCCGCTCTGGACCCAGATCGTTTTCTACGTACTGGCCGGAATGGCCCTGCTGGCCGCCTACCTGCTTACCCTGCAGGCGAACTAGCCCGGCCTGCATCGCTCCACAAACGCAGCTTCACTACAACCTGAGGACCCGAAGATGACCACCGAAACGCCGCTGCCCGTACTCGAACTGCTGCCCGCCGTCGACGTCGTGAACGGCCAGGCGGTCCGCCTGGTCCAGGGCGAGGCCGGCAGCGAAACGAGCTACGGCACCCCGCTGGAAGCTGCGCTGAACTGGCAGGAACAGGGCGCCGAGTGGGTGCATCTGGTGGATCTGGATGCAGCCTTTGGCCGCGGCTCGAACGCCGAGCTGCTCCGCGAAGTCGTGGGCCGGTTGGATATCAAGGTGGAGCTGTCCGGTGGCCTGCGCGATGACGAGTCACTGGAGAAGGCCCTGAACCTGGGTGTTGCCCGGGTGAACCTGGGTACTGCCGCCCTGGAGAACCCGGAGTGGACGGCGCGCGCCATCGACCGCTATGGCGACAGGATCGCCGTCGGCCTCGACGTGCGTGGAACCACCCTGGCGGGCCGCGGCTGGACCAAGGAAGGCGGCGACCTGTGGGACGTGTTGGCTCGGCTCGAAGAAGCCGGGTGCGCACGCTACGTGGTCACCGACGTCACCAAGGACGGCACCCTTCAGGGGCCCAACGTTGAACTGCTCCGCCAGATGGTGGAGAAGACCGGCAAACCGGTCGTGGCCTCCGGCGGCATCTCCAGCCTTGACGACCTCAAGGTCCTGCGATCCCTCGTCCCGCTGGGCGTCGAAGGCGCCATCGTGGGCAAAGCGCTGTACGCCGGGGCATTTACGCTGCCGGAAGCGCTGGACGTAGCAGGCCGCCGCTAGGCAGGCAGCCACCATGGACCAGCGACCCTCATTGCCTGCCGGCGGCAACCCGGCCGGCCAGGAGTCTCCGACCGGGGACCTTGCCGGCGGCCCGTCGAAGGCTGCGCCGCGGGCATCCCGCGAGCTTCCGGGCCACATCGCCGCCGCGCTTGCAGGTTCCGGCGGCGCCACAGACTCCGCCGGGCAGCCCTGGGCAGGCCGCAGCCTCGCCGGTGA
This sequence comes from Arthrobacter sp. ISL-69, assembly GCF_018613775.1. NCBI lineage: Bacteria > Bacillati > Actinomycetota > Actinomycetes > Micrococcales > Micrococcaceae > Arthrobacter > Arthrobacter sp. ISL-69. The sequence continues at coordinate 43,942 of NZ_JAGGPO010000017.1, read as the reverse complement.
AGACGCTAAGATCCACAACTTCGAGGACGACGACGGTACGGCCGACGCCGGGTACCTCGCCGCGGTTGCGGCTCTTCGCTCGGCGGCAGGCGACGAAGCCGCCGTGGTCGCATCGTTGGCCGCGGCCCGGGTCTTCGTTCCCATCGTTGCCCAGCTTGCCGAGGAAGGCGAAGCCGCCGCTACGCCGCACAGTGACAGCCCGCACGGTGAGACCCTGCACGGTGACAAGCAGGCGGATATGGCGCTCGTGACGCTCAAGGCACCGGATGGCCGGACGGCGATGCCGGTGTTCACGTCGGCGGCGGCGTTGGAGTCGTGGCATCCGGAAGCCCGGCCGGTGGCAGTCTATGCCGCGAGGGCGGCGCTGTCCGCCGTGGCCGAAGGTGCGGAACTCCTGGTCCTGGACCCCGGCTCGGAGTACACGTTCGTTGTCCGCCGGCCGGCCGTCTGGGCCCTCGCCCAGCAGCGCGAGTGGCTGCCGTCCTATGCGGATCCCGAGCTGGCTCTTGCCATGGGCGAGGCAACGGCGGGCTATCCGCCGGTAAGGCGTGTCGAACTTGAACCCGGCGGCGGCGTTGCCTCGGCCACAGCCGGCGGGGCCGTCGTCCCCGGCGGCGGCCCGGGGCCTGAGCTCAGGGTGGTGCTGTACCTGGAAGACGGACTCGACGCTGCCGGTGTCCAGTCAATAGTGGCGGGACTGAACTCCGATTGGTCCCGGAATGCGGTGTTCGCCGAGCGCGTTGACTCGATCGAGGTAAAGTTGCAGCGCGCAGCAGAGTAGCTGGCGGTAAGGGGGACACGTCCCGGACTTGCCGCCGGCAGGATGAAGGACGTAACCCGTGAATTTCGCTCTCTACAAAGAGCTCCTGGCGATCAAGCCTGTGCGGCGCCTGTTGATCGTGGGAATGATAGCCCGCATACCGCACTCCGCGGCGGGTGTGCTGCTGACTTTGCACATCGTCCTCACCCTGGGTGAGGGATATGCCGCCGCCGGCGCAGCGGCAGCCGTCATGACCATCGGCATCGCCGTGGGCGCGCCGTGGCGCGGACGCCGGGTTGACACAGTGGGCCTTCGGAGGGCTCTGATTCCTTCGGTGATCTCCGAAGCCGTCATCTGGTCCGTGGTGCCGCACGTGCCGTACGAATGGCTGCTGGCATTGGTGTTCGTCGGGGGACTCCTCACGCTGCCCATCTTCAGCGTGGTGCGCCAGTCCCTTGGCGTACTGGTTGGCGGCGATCAGCGGCGGACGGCATTCGCCTTGGACGCAATCACCACCGAACTGGTCTTTATGATCGGCCCCGCCGCCGGCGCGATTGTGGCCACCACCGGCCATTCGGTCATCGGTCTGACGGTGGTTGGCGTGTCCACCTCAGTGGCCGGACTCTTCCTGATGTGGTTCAACCCTCCCACCCGCAGTGCGGCGGCGGATGCTGGCTACGAAGCGGACCAGCAGGAAGGCGCCGAAGTGGCCGTGGTCGCAGCGGCTCCGGCGCATCTGCAGGAAGCTGCGGCGGAACTCGCGCCCATGGCGGCTGGCGGGCTCCGGCGTTCGGGGCTGCGGGACAAGGTGGCCCACAACTTTGCCTGGTTCACCGCAGCGGTGGCCGCAGTCTTTGCCGTGGCGGCCGGGGCCGGGATGGTGCTCAGCGGCACGGACGTGGGCATTGTCGCTGCGTTGGAGACCGGCGGGCATCAGGCGGAGATCGGCCTGGTGTTTATCTTCTGGTGTGCGGCCTCCGTAGTTGGAGGGGTGCTCTACGGCGCCATGCACCGGCCAGTTTCGCCGATTCTCCTGCTGCTCGGAATGGCTGCCCTGACCATCCCGATGGGCTTCGCCCAGGACACCCTGACGCTGTGCCTTCTTTCGCTGCTTCCGGGGCTGCTGTGCGCACCAGTCCTGTCCTCCGCCTCGGAAAAGGTGGCCGACCTCGTGGAGGAGAGCCGCCGCGGCGAGGCGATGGGCTGGTACGGGTCCGCGCTCACTGCCGGAGTTGCACTGGGTGCTCCGCTGGCAGGCGTGTTCATCGACGGCATCGGGCCCTCCGCCGGGTTTGTCTCGGTGGGTACCGCCGGCGTCGTCCTCTGCCTCCTGGGCCTGGTGCTGCAGCACCTGCGCCGCCGCCGGATGGCCGCCTGACGGCTGACCGGAACCGGCCTGAAACAACGACGGCGGGCGGACCTTCGTTGGTCCGCCCGCCGTCGCGTTCTGTGGATCGCCTAGTTGACCGGCCCGGTGTACTTTTCGCCCGGCCCCTTGCCCGGGGCGTCCGGAATGATCGACTCCTCCCGGAACGCAAGCTGCAGGGAACGGAGTCCGTCGCGCAATGGACCGGCGTGCTGGGAACCGATCTCCGGGGCGGCAGCGGTAACGAGTCCGGCCAGAGCCGTGATCAGCTTGCGGGCCTCATCAAGGTCCTTAAGCTCTTCGGCGTTCTCCTCGGCGGCGAGCCCGAGCTTGACTGCCGAGGCGCTCATGAGGTGCACAGCGGCGGTGGTGATGACCTCGATTGCGGGAACTTCGGAGATATCGCGGATCTGCTGCGACACCTGTTCCTGGCCGCCTCCCTGGCCGGTGGAGGGCTCGAAAACGTGTGAATTACTGTCTGAAGTGCTCATACTGGTAAGCTTGTCACAGACCGACTGAATGTCGTTATTTTGCTATGTGAAACTCGTGGCTGCGAATGTGCAGCTTTCGTGGTTCTTCTGTAGAATTGATTTTCAGTTTGCAAGCGGAGTTCTCTCCCACCCGCGTCAGCCGTTTTCCCAGGAAGCAATTCCCGCGGAAGCAAGGTTGCCGGGTACCTGGTCGGGCATTCCACGGCGGCGTCAGCCGGGTGGAACGCGTACAGCCTCCCCGGAGGCGTTGTACATCCGATCTTCGAGGCCTTCGATTGCTCCGGCAATTGGGGGCCTTCTCTATTTTGTCGGTGGAATACTCACCTCAACCACAGGAGTTCTAACATTAGCGAGCCAAGAATCAATGAGCGTATCCGCGTCCCCGAGGTGCGGCTGGTCGGCCCTGCAGGCGAACAAGTAGGAATTGTCCGTATTGAGGACGCCCTGCGTTTGGCTGCCGAGTCCGACCTTGATCTCGTTGAAGTTGCACCGCAGGCCAAGCCTCCGGTGTGCAAGCTGATGGACTTCGGCAAGTACAAGTACGAAGCCGCCGTCAAGGCACGCGAGGCCCGGAAGAACCAGACCAACACGGTTCTGAAGGAAATCCGTTTCCGGCTGAAGATCGACACCCACGACTACGAGACGAAGCGCGGCCACGCCCTCCGCTTCCTCGGCGCCGGGGACAAGGTCAAGGCCATGATCCAGTTCCGTGGCCGCGAGCAGCAGCGTCCGGAAATGGGCATCCGCCTGCTCCAGCGCTTCGCCGACGACGTCGCCGAAGTGGGAGTTGTCGAGTCCAGCCCCCGCATCGACGGCCGAAACATGGTCATGGTTGTAGGACCGCTGAAGAACAAGGCTGAGGCCAAGGCCGAAGCACGCCGTGCGACGCAGCGCGCTGAAGCAAAGGCCCAGAACGAAGCCAAGGCCAGCGGCCGGGTGGATGTCAGCCGCGACCAGCCCGCCATGACGCAGTCCCTCGCGGACCTGCTGCCTGAGGGTTACGTTGTTTCGACTGAAGAGGCAGCGCCCGAGGCAGACGTTGAGGCCACTACGGCGTCAACGAGCGTCGAGGCACCCGCCGAAGCGGTTGCGGCACCGGAAGCCGAAGCCCCGGCCAAGGAGGCTCCGAAGCAGGAAGCTCCGGCTGAGGAAGCGCCCAAGCAGGAAGCTCCCAAGCAGGAGGCTCCCAAGGTAGCGAAGCAGGCAGCGCCGAAACGCGAAGCCCCCAAGGCTGCAGAAGCACCGCGTCCAGCAGTCAGCAAGCCGGTTGTGGCCAAGGCGCCTGAAGCGCCGCGGCCTGCTGCGGCTGCCCCTGTGGCGCCGAAGCCTGCTGGAGTTCCCGCGCCGCCGCCCAAGCCGGTAGCACGGCCCGCAGCGCCCAAGCCTGCAGCACGGCCGGCCGCTCCCAAGCCGGGCAGCAAGAAGACCAACTAGTTCAAAGCTGCGCGAAGTGCCTTCGCGCAGCAAGCAACCAGCACGCCGCCCGCAGGGGTGGCTGCACGAAAGACTGCAGACATGTCTGCGGATACGTAAGGAGATCGGTTCCCATGCCGAAGATGAAGACCCACAGTGGTGCTAAGAAGCGCTTCAAGCTGACCGGCAGCGGCAAGCTGCGCCGCCAGCAGGCCAACCGCCGCCACTACCTCGAGCACAAGTCCTCCAGGCTGACCCGTCGCCTCGCCGGCGACAAGATCGTCTTCAAGGGCGACGCCAAGGTCATCCGGAAGATGCTCGGCATCTAAGTTCCAAGTTCTCTGACTGTTAGCCACCTGGCAGCAGTCAACTACCAAAAAGGCTTCTCAGGCCAGCCGGTTGTTCCGGCAGTAGTCGCTTGGGATCAGAATTCTGAAGGAGTACGCACGTGGCACGTGTGAAGAGGGCGGTAAACGCCCACAAGAAGCGCCGGGTTATCCTTGAACGCGCAAAGGGCTACCGTGGACAGCGTTCACGCCTGTACCGCAAGGCTAAAGAGCAGCTGCTGCACTCGTTTGTGTACAGCTACGGTGACCGCAAAAAGAAGAAGGGCGACTTCCGCCGCCTGTGGATCCAGCGCATCAACGCTGCATCGCGCGCCAATGGCCTGACCTACAACCGCCTGATCCAGGGCCTGAAGGCCGCTGAGGTCGAGGTTGACCGCCGCATGCTGGCAGAACTGGCCGTCTCTGACGCCAACGCATTTGCCGCCCTGGTGCAGATTGCCAAGGACTCGCTGCCTGCTGACACCTCCGCTCCGGCCGTCGCTGCCGAAGCCGCCCCGAAGGCAAAGGCTCCGAAGGCCAAGGCCGCCAAGGCCGCCAAGGCAGAGGAAGCTCCCGCTGAAAAGGCCCCCAAGGCCAAGGCTGCTAAGAAGCCGGCTGCTGACGAGGCTGCCGAGTAACATCCCCGTTCAAGAACCGGCTGCCAAAGCAACTAAGGTTCTTATATGAACGAAACCGGGCGCCCGCAAGACTTTCCACTTTCCAACCCCCGAGCTGATCGGGTGAGGAAGGTGGCACAACTTGCCGGGCGCCCGGCCCGTTTAAAGCGCCGCGAGTTCCTGGCGGAGGGTCCGCAGGCGGTCCGCGAGGCCCTGACGCTGCATCAGAAGCGGATTGCTGCGGGGGAGCCCGGCATCGTCTATGAGGTCTACGCGAGCGAGTCCTGCCTGGACCGGCACCCGGACCTGGAGACACTCGCGGAGGGCACCACCGCCTACCTCGCCAGCGACGAAGTGCTCGCCGCTATGGCAGACACAGTCACCCCGCAGGGCATTCTCGCGGTCTGCGGTTTCCTGGACGTGAGCCTTGAGCAGGTACTCGACGCCGGTCCGCAGCTGGTTGCCGTCCTGTGCCAGGTCCGCGACCCCGGTAACGCGGGAACCGTGCTCCGCGCGGCCGATGCCGCCGGCGCCGACGCCGTGGTCCTGACCGCGTCCAGCGTGGACATCTACAACCCCAAAGCTGTCCGTTCGACGGCGGGATCCCTCTTCCATCTGCCGATCGTCCTGGGCGCCGACGTGGCCGAGCTGGTGGCCCGATGCAAGGAACGGGGGATCGGGGTCCTCGCCGCAGACGGTTACGGCCAGCTGAACCTGGACCGACTCCAGGACGAGAACGCGGCCCGCCGTCTGGGGGACTCCGCCGCGGAATCTATTTATGCGCTGGAAGAGCCCACAGCCTGGCTTTTCGGCAACGAGGCCCAGGGCCTGTCCGAGGATGAAATCGCGCTGGCCGATTACCGGGTGGCCGTACCCGTCTACGGGAAAGCGGAGAGCCTGAACCTCGGAACCGCCGCCACGGTCTGCCTCTACGCCAGCGCCCGGTCGCAAAAGCGCAGCTGACCAGCAGCCGCACCCACAACGCAAAGGCGGGGGCCCCCCTTCCGGTGGGCCCCCGCCGTCGTAATCTTCACCATTGGGCATCTCTATGCCCTGAGCGGTGGTGAGTGTAGTTATGTGGTGGTCTTGTTCCGGCCGGTGATGAAGCCGTAGATGCCGGCTACGACCAGGCCGCCGACGATGGCCAGAAGCCAGGAACCGAGGTTCCAGAATTCCATCCTGCCGCCGCCGAACAGAAGGTCGCCGATCCAGCCGCCGATGATGGCGCCGACGACACCAAGCACGAGGCTGGTGACCCAGCCGCCGCCGACCGTACCAGGCATGATTGCCTTGACGATTGCTCCTACAATGAGTCCGAGAATGATCCAGCCAAGAAAGCCCATGTCTCCTCCTACATATTCGTCGGAACTCACTACGGGTCCCGATTATGGCTTCAAGCTAACACAAGGTTTGATTCCTTGTCAGCAGGCTTAGTTTCATTGTTTTTGGTGTCATCCGCCGTGACGCGTGGTGTGTCCGGTCGCGGCTGGCGGGTACGGTATTCATTGCGGGCATCAGCGTTGTGCGGTGATCGCACGTGCAAATTTTCCGGCAATCCCTGAAGAGGTGAAGCTCACTTGGCTGCAAATGGCGGTACCAAGGCGATCGTCGCGGCTCTGGCTGCAAACCTGACCATCGCTGTACTGAAGTTCGTTGCTTTTTTCCTGACGCTGTCGTCGTCAATGCTGGCCGAGGCCATCCACTCCGTCGCCGACTCCGGCAACCAGATCCTCCTGCTGGTGGGCGGCAAACGCGCCAAGCGTGCCGCGAGCCCCGAACACCCCTTTGGCTACGGACGCGAACGGTACATTTATGCGTTCATCGTCTCGATTGTGCTGTTCAGCGTGGGCGGCCTGTTTGCTCTGTACGAGGCCTGGGAGAAGATTCAGCACCCCCACGCCATCGAAGGCGACTTCTGGTGGGTTCCCCTGGCTGTGCTGATCGGGGCAATCGTCGCCGAATCGTTCTCGTTCCGGACGGCGATCATCGAGTCAAACCATGTGCGCGGCAAGCAGAGCTGGGTGCACTTCATCCGCAACGCCAAGCAGCCCGAACTGCCCGTCATCCTGCTCGAGGACCTCGGTGCCCTGCTGGGCCTGGTGTTCGCACTGTTCGGCGTAAGCCTGACCCTGATTACCGGTAACGGTATCTGGGACGCCCTTGGCACCGCGATGATCGGCTTCCTGCTGGTGGCCATCGCCATCGTGCTGGCCCTGGAGACCAAGTCGCTGCTGCTCGGAGAATCCGCCACGAAGGCCGACTCGGCCAGGATCAGCGGCGCCCTCGAGGCCGACGGAACCAGGATCATCCACCTGAAGACCATGCACCTTGGCCCGGAAGAACTGCTGGTTGCGGCCAAGATCAGCGTGGGCGCCGCCGCCACCGGCGCGGAGATCGCCAAGGTCATCGACGACGCCGAAAGCCGGATTCGCGAGGCTGTGCCCATTGCGCGGGTCATCTACCTTGAACCCGACGTGGAACGCGCGCACGTCTGATCCAACCCGCCCGGGCTGCCACGCCCGCCGAAGGCCGCTGGACCGAACCTGTTAGGGCAGGCTAGGAGACCAGCGGCCTCTTGCGTTCCAGCAGGCCGCTGAGGAGGGCAACGGCGAGACCCAGGATGGCCAGGACCGCCCCCACGAGTGCAGGCGCCACATAGCCCCACCCCCACGCGATGACCAGGCCGCCCAGGAAGGCGCCGAGGGCGTTCGCCACGTTCAGGGCCGCGTGGTTGAGCGAGGATGCCAGGGACGGGGCATCGGGGGAGGCGTCCAGCAGCCGGGTCTGCAGGGCCGGGACCAGGAGGGAGCCTGCCCCGCCCACCACAAACACCATCACGAAGGCGGACCACGGCCAGTGGACCGCCACCGCATAGACGACCAGCGCGACCGCGATGCCGGGCAGGACCCAATAGATTGTGCCCATGACGGACTTGTCCGCGATGCGTCCGCCAACGATGTTTCCGGCCACCATGCCCAGGCCGTACAGCGCGACGACAAGCGGCAGCCAGGCGGCCGGGATGCCCGCCACGGAGGTCATGGTGTGCGCAATGTACGTGTAGGTGGCGAAGAAGCCGCCGAAGCCCACGATGCCGATGAGGATGGCGAGCCAGACCTGCAGCCGCTTCAGGGCGCCAAGTTCCCGACGGATGCTGGCGTCAGGGTGCGCTGCCTGGAACGGGACAAACTTCCAGAGCATGCCAAGCGTGACCAGCCCGATTACGCCCACCAGGACAAAAAGCAGGCGCCAGCCAAAGGCCTGGCCCAGCCACGTGGCGAACGGAACGCCGATGACGTTCGAGATCGTCAGCCCGGCCATGACCATGGAGATCGCCCACCCGCGCTTGGTCGGCGCGACCAGCGACGCAGCGATCACGGCCGCCACACCGAAGAACGCTCCGTGCGGCAGGCCGGCCGCGAACCGGGACAGCAGCATGGTGCCGTAATCCGGAGCGATGTAGGACGTGAGGTTGGCCAGGCTGAAGAACAGCATGAGACCCAGCGCGAGGTGCTTGCGGGGAAGCTTAGCGCCGACGGCTGCAAGGAGGGGCGCCCCGATGACAACGCCGAGGGCGTAGGCAGAGATGAGGTGGCCGGCTTCCGGGGTGCCGATGTTCAGGCCCTGCTCCACCTCCTTGAGCAGTCCCATCATGGTGAATTCCGTGACGCCGATGCCGAAACCGCCCATCGCAAGGGACACGATGGCCAGGGCAAGGTGTTGGGCTCCTGCCTTTGGCTTGGCGGGGCTGAGGGTGGGCGTGGAGGTCATTGGCCTGCTCTTCGAGAGTTCCGGTTCTGGCGGGTCTGCTTCAGGCGGTCACCGTTCCCGGCGGTGCGGGAAGCACACGTAGTGGCTGAGGCGCGACTGAATAAATCTGATTACTGCAACGATGGGGGAGTGGTCCGTATTCCGGTGTGGCGGCCATTTTCGGGAACGGCGGTGGAATCGGCCACAACCATTGTCCCCCATAGACTGTTGCAGTGACTGGACTCATCAATGTTGTTGGCGGAGCGGTTGTTGATTCGCTGAGTGCCCCTGCCCGGCTCCTGGTGGCGCGCCGGACGTCGCCGCCGCAGTTCGCCGGGATGTGGGAGTTCCCGGGCGGAAAGGTGGAGCCGCTCGAATCCGCGGAAGACGCCCTGCACCGCGAACTCCGCGAAGAATTGGGCATCGGCATCCGGCTGGGCACTGAATTGCTGGCGGAATCCGCCGCCGGCTGGCCGCTCAATGCCAAGGCCTCCATGCGGGTCTGGTTTGCCGAGATTGCGGACGGCGAACCCCGCCCGCTGGAAGACCACGACCAACTGCGCTGGATCAGCCTGGCGGAAAGTGATGAAGCTCTCACCCTGCCCTGGATACCGGCGGACTTCCCGATTGTCCGGGCCCTGCTGGCCGCCGTTGCCGGTTCAGAGCGGGTTCCACTGGAATCGTGAAATTATCCGAGTGCTGAACTCCGTTTCGGCGGAATAAATTCGGATCGGCCGCCTTCAGTGGCTTGGCAGAATTCTTAAGTTGGGTGCGGACGATGTCCGCACCCGCTTTTGCGGAAAATCGTTCCGGGAGGATTTGAGCCACCACAGGGAGCCCCATGATTTCCGTAGACCGGGTGTCGAAGAGCTATGGCTCAGGGGAGGCAGCGGTCCGGGCGCTTGACGACGTTTCGCTGACCGTCGGCCGCGGTGAGATTTTCGGCGTCGTCGGCCAGAGCGGTGCCGGCAAGAGCACCCTGATCCGGACCATCAATTCGCTGGAGCGCCCCGATTCCGGATCTGCCACAGTGGACGGCCGCGACGTCACGTCCCTGCTCAGCAAGTTCACCGAGATCGAGAACGCCAGCCTGCCGCAGGCACTCAACGACAAGGACGCCGCGATCGTGACGCTGGCATTCGCCCTGCCGGCCGGACTGAGCGCCGACGAGCAGCTGCTCGTGGAGGGCAAGGACAGTGCCTACTACAACGTCCTGGCCGTCAAGGCTGAAATGAAGGACGACCCGCGCGTGCAGAAGCTGTTCAAGATCCTGACGTCGCAGGAGATGAAGGACTTCATCAACACGAAGTTCAAGGGCCTGGTCATCCCGGCGAGCTGACCACCCGTTAGCCGCCAGCCATTCCGGCCACCCTACCAGCGTGGCACTGGCCACGCACCGCGGCTCCTGTCCTGCCCATGGCAGTGCCGGAGCCGGTGCGTTTAAGCCGCATGCGCTCCACGGGCGGCCGCCTGCGGGCTTCCGGCCGAGGGTCAGAACAGTGTGGGCTGGGCGGAATCCTCACTGGAGGCATGACCGCCCCTGCCGGCGTTTGCTGCGGTGCCTCGGAGGCCCGTTGTCCTCCCCGGGCCGGCTCCCGCTTCGGGCATGCTGCCGGCGGGATACTGTGCTTCCTCTTCCCTGGGGTCCTGGGCCAGATCGCGGTGGCTGAAGCCGTGTGAACCGGAAAAGCCATGCCGGGCCTTGAAATAGCGGATCCGCCCCGCGAGCCATTCGCGGTACTCCTTGGACGCGTATGACCCTGTGCCGTAGAGCCGGCGGTAACGGCCTGCCAGTTCGGGGTGGCGGGCAGCGATCCATTGCATAAACCATTCGCGCGTCCCCGGCTTCAGGTACAGGGCTCCGGCCGTAACACCCGTAGCACCTGCCGCGGCGAGTGAGCCAAAGAGCGAGTCCAGTGCTTCGTCGCTGTCGGAGAGCCAGGGCAGGATAGGCATGGCCATGACGCCGCACGGCAAGCCGGCTTCGCGTAGCCTCGAGACCAGCTTGAGCCGCGCCCTGGGTCCCGGAGTGCCGGGCTCGACTGCCTCGGCCAACTGTTCGTCAGTCATGGCCAGCGAAATCCCTATCCCGACCGGCACCTGCGCAGCGGCGTGCTTCAGCAGCGGGATGTCCCTGGCCAGCAGGGTGCCCTTGGTGAGGATGGACAGCGGCGTTCCTGAATCGGCAAGCGCGCTGATGATGCCCGGCATCAGCTGATACCGGCCCTCGGCGCGCTGGTAGGGATCCGTGTTGGTGCCCAGGGCCACGTGATGATGGCCCCAGGAAGGCTTGGCGAGTTCCTTCCGCAGGACTTCGGCTGCGTTGATCTTGACCACCACCTGGCTGTCGAAATCCAGGCCGGCATCAAAGTCCAGGTAGGTGTGGCTCTTGCGGGCAAAACAATAGACGCAGGCGTGGCTGCAGCCGCGATAGGGATTGACGGTCCATTCGAAGGGCATGCGGGAACCGGCCGCCACTTTGTTGAGCACCGATTTGGCGGTGACCTCATGGAAAGTGACCCCGGCGAATTCGGGGGTTGAGACGGAACGCACAAGTCCGGCCAGCGGCAGCAACGCGTCAACGGCTGGGGCGGCTGCTGATGCGTTGCCTGCGGTGTTGCCTGCGGTGTTGCCTGCAGTCGCCGGCCGGAGTGCTTGTGCGTCCCATCTCATGGCTACCATTCGAAGGTATGTTCGAATAGAAGTCAAGACCCTGACCCCCGTGTGGAGCCGCTGTTGCTACGCTGGGGCCATGATTCTCCTGACCGGGTTCGAACCGTTTGGCGGCGAAACCACCAACCCGTCCTGGACCGCCGCGGAGGCGGCGTCCGGAATCCTGCAGGGGGAGGGCCACGCCGTCGCTGCTGTGGAACTGCCGTGTGTGTTCGGGCAGTCCATCACAGTGCTGGAGGACGCACTGCGGCGCTACAACCCGGAGCTTGTGATCTGCGTCGGCCAGGCCGGCGGGCGGCCGCGGATCTCCCTGGAGCGGGTCGCCATCAACTGCGACGACGCCCGCATCCCGGACAACGCCGGAAACCGCCCTGTGGACGAGGAAGTGGTCGCCGGCGGCCCGGCCGCCTATTTCAGCTCACTGCCAGTGAAGGCGGCGCTGCTTGCCCTTCGTGCCGCCGGGATCCCGGCCGAGGTTTCCCAAACCGCCGGCACCTACGTCTGCAACCACATCTTCTACGCACTGATGCACTCGCTGAACACCGGAATCGGCGCCCCGGCAACGCGGGGCGGCTTCATTCATGTCCCGTATGAGACCCGGCAGGTGCCCCAGGCCAGCGGTACCCCGTCGCTGCCCGCAGCCGTGATGGCGGAGGCGCTCGCCGTCGTCGTCCGTACTGCCCTGGCCGCGACGTCGGACATCAAGCTGTCCGCCGGTACAGTCCACTAACCTCGCCTCGCGTCGAGGCGCTCGCCGGCCGCGGCGCTAGCTGCGTTCGCGAAGCTCCCAGACGACGCCCACCGTTGCCGACACGCTCGACTGCCCGGCCTCGATCCCCACGGAATCCGTGGCCATGGCGCGCTGCATTTTCGCCACCGGAATCGGTCCCGGGGCGCCGGGCTGCTGGGTGACGGAGACCACCGGACCAAGTTCAGTGTCCGCCAGCGACGCGAACTGACTGGCCGTGGCAAGGGCGTCCTGCCAGGCGGCCTCCCGTGCCCGTGCCGTGACGGCGGCAGGGTCCGCGAAGCCGAGGTCCAGCCCGTTCAGCCTGACGTCGTTGCCGCCGGCCCCCACCGCCCCGGCGATAACCTCCGAGGAGCCGGCAACGTCCCGCAGCCGGACGGACAGGATGCTTGAGGCCACATACCCCGCCACGGTCTGGCCCTCGCCTTCCTTCCAGACGACGTCGGCGCGGACGTTGAGGCCGGACGTGCTGATGTCCCGGTCATCCACACCGTGCTCCCGCAGGACTGCCGATATCCCGGCCGAGGCCCTTCCGGCCGCCGCATACGCGGCGCCAACGTCCTCCCGGCGGCACTCGACGCCGACGGACACAGTCAGGAGGTCCGGCACTGCCTCAGCCGTCCCTGAGCCCGTCACCGCTACTGTCCTCGCGATTTTGGTCATGTCATGCCTCAATTCCATCGGGGGCTGAGTTGCCCGTACGGCGTCGGGCCTTACGGCGCTTGTGCGGTTTGCGGGTGCGCATATCCACGTATCCGCCGGCCTCCAGTCCTGCGAGGCGTTCGAAGATGTTCGCGGAGCCGGGGTTTCCCGTCCGCAGCTGCGACCAGCCGGCTGCGATGAAGTACAGCGGCAGGAACGGCAGGCCGCAGCACCAGGCATATTGGCTGCTGTGCCGTTCCTCATGCCGCAACAGCACCCGATTGGCCAGGGCTTCCGGCGCGTCGGCACGGAACAGCACCACGTTCCCCACGGTGAACGCCTGGGCAAAGGGGAGGCGCCACCGGTAGCCGGTGGCGATCAGCAGGCCGCGCGGTCCGGTGCGGACAGCCGTGCGGGCACACCGGGCCAGCAGCAGGCCCAGAAGCGTCGATGCATTCAGCGCGTTGGCGATCTGCCGCAGCCGCTGTCCGGAGGTCATGAGGCCATGGTAGCGGCAGCCGGTGATCGCTGCTCCTGCCCGCCGTTCCTCCCTGCAGGACTGTCACGTTGGGTGCTGTGGCACGTTCAGCCGGGCGCCTTCAACTAGACTGGGGGAGAGTGCCCGCCGGACGAATTCCGGCGAGCCCTGCCCTTTGTCACTTCACGCGTCCGCGGAAAACGGTCGCGTGGAAAGACAAGTCAGTGACGGACACGCTGCCGGTGGACCCGAATGCAGCTGGACAGGTCGCTGGCGATACCCGACTCGTAGCTAAGAACAGTAGATGACTGAAACTTTGCCGGGCGCTGCCATCCCGAACCCTCTGGATGAAGCTGCCATTACTGCCGCCGTAGACCACGCCGTCGCCGCCATTGCTGCTGCCTCCTCCCTTGATGAGCTCAAGGCCGTGAGGCTCGCGCACACCGGGGAGAAGTCGCCGCTGAGCCTCGCCAACCGTGAAATCGGCGGCCTGGCGAAGGACCAGAAGGCCGCCGCCGGAAAACTCATGGGCGCCTCCCGCGGACGCGTCAACAAGGCGCTCGCGGACCGCACCGCCGAGCTGGAAGCCGAAAATGACGCACGGATCCTCGTCGAGGAGACCGTGGACGTCACTGCCGCCCCGCGCCGCCGCCGTGCCGGTGCGCGCCACCCGCTGTCCACGCTGCAGGACCGTGTGGCGGACATCTTCGTCGGGATGGGCTGGGAAATCGCCGAAGGTCCCGAGGTGGAATCCGAGTGGTTCAACTTTGACGCCCTGAACTTCAAGCCGGACCACCCGGCGCGCGAAATGCAGGACACGTTCTTTGTGGAGCCCCCCGAGGCCCACCTCCTGATGCGCACACACACTTCCCCGGTGCAGGTCCGTTCCATGCTGGAACGCGAAGTGCCGATCTATGTGCTGTGCCCGGGCAAGGTGTTCCGCACGGACGAACTGGACGCCACGCACACCCCGGTGTTCCACCAGTTCGAGGGCCTGGCCATCGACAGGAAGCTCAGCATGGCGGACCTTCGCGGAACGCTGGAGCACTTCGCCCGGCAGATGTTCGGTGACGAGGCCCAGATCCGCCTGCGCCCCAACTACTTCCCGTTCACCGAGCCGTCCGCGGAGCTGGATATCTGGCACCCGGGCGCCAAGGGCGGTCCCCGCTGGATCGAATGGGGCGGCTGCGGCATGGTCAACCCCAACGTCCTTCGGGCTGCCGGCATCGATCCGGACGTCTATTCAGGTTTTGCCTTCGGCATGGGCATCGAGCGCACCCTTATGTTCCGCAACGAGGTGGGCGACATGCGCGACATGATCGAAGGCGATGTACGTTTCAGCGAGCACTTCGGGATGGAGATCTAACAGTGCGTATCCCACTTTCCTGGCTGCGTGAGTTCGCGCAGGTACCGGCCGGAGCAACGGCCGAAGACGTGATGGCCGAACTGGTCAAGGTCGGTTTTGAAGAAGAAGCGGTGCACCGCCCCACGGATGCGCTCAGCGGTCCCATCGTGGTGGGCCAGGTCCTGAGCCTGGTCAAGGAACCGCAGACCAACGGCAAGACCGTCAACTGGTGCCAGGTCCGCGTGGTCCCCGAGGGCCAGGAGCAGACCCTCACCGGCAAGGGCATCGACCCGTCCGGGGTCCAGGGCATCATCTGCGGAGCCCACAACTTCGTGGAGGGCGACAAGGTCGTAGTCACCCTTCCGGGCGCCGTGCTGCCCGGCGACTTCCACATCTCCGCGCGGAAGACCTACGGCCACCTGTCCGCCGGCATGATCGCCTCCGTCCGCGAACTGGGCATCGGCGAGGACCACGACGGCATCCTGGTGCTGTCCCGGATCGGGCTGGACCCGGAACTCGGCACCGACGCCATGGAACTGCTCGGTCTCTACGACCAGGCTGCCGAGATCAACGTGACGCCGGACCGCGGCTACGCGTTCTCCATCCGTGGCGTGGCCCGCGAATACGCCCACGCCACCGGAACGTCCTTCACGGACCCGGCGGCAAAGGTGCAGGCACCGGCTGAACTGGCCGGCGGCCATGGCGTCAAGCTCAATGACGACGCTCCCATCTACGGCAAGCCCGGCTGCGACCGCTTCGTGGCCCGGACGGTCCGCGGAGTGAACGCGACCAAACCGACGCCGCTGTGGATGGTTTCACGCCTGCGGCTTGCCGGCATCCGCTCCATCTCCCTTCCGGTGGACATCTCGAACTACGTAATGCTGGAACTCGGCCAGCCGACGCACTGCTACGACCTGGACAAACTGTCCGGCGACATCGTGGTCCGGCGCGCCGTGGCGGGGGAGAAGATCACCACCCTGGACGACAAGGAGCGCAAGCTCGACGTCGAGGACCTGCTCATCACTGACGGTTCCGGAGCGATCGGCATCGCCGGCGTTATGGGCGGCGCCGCCACCGAAGTGTCGGATTCCACCACGAACGTCCTTGTTGAGGCGGCACACTTCGACGAAGTGTCGATCGCCCGGTCGCGCCGGCGGCACAAGCTGCCCTCCGAGGCGTCCAAGCGTTTCGAACGCGGCGTTGACTGGCAGGTTGCGGGCATCGCCGCGCAGCGGGTGGTTGACCTCCTGGTCGAGCTGGCCGGCGGTACTGCCGACGACGCCGGCACCGACGTCGGCACTGCGCCTGACGCCGTGACCATCGAGCTCCCGGCGGCCTTCCCGGCAGCACGGATCGGCATCGATTTCACCGACGCGCAGGTCGTCACCTCGCTCGAGGACCTCGGCGCTGCCGTGGTGACGAACGACGGCGGCTGGACGGTCACTGCCCCGAGCTGGCGGAACGACCTGGAAACCAAGGAAGACCTCTCCGAGGAAATCGCCCGGCTGGTGGGTTACGACCAGATTCCGGCGACGCTCCCCGTGGCGCCCCCGGGACGCGGCCTCACCCGCGTGCAGCAGCAGCGTCGCCGCCTGGTCCAGGCACTGGCCGATGCGGGGCTCACCGAGGTCCTGGCCTACCCGTTCGTGTCCAAGGCCGCCAACGACACTTTTGGCGTGGCCGAGCAGGGAACGGCCCGCAAGGCCGTCAAGCTGGCCAACCCGATCAGCGAGGAACAGGGCTACCTGCGGACGTCCGTCCTTCCCGGCCTGATCGAGGTGGCCAAGCGCAACCACTCGCGCGGCTTCCGCGACCTGGCGGTCTTCGAGGCCGGCCTGGTGTTCCTGCCGGGTGACTCCGTGGGTACGCCGTCCATCCCGCCGCTCGGCGTCAAGCCCTCCGATGAGGTGCTGGATGCCCTGTACGACGGCGTTCCGGACCAGCCGCTGCACATCGCAGCGGTCCTGACGGGCCATGACTCGCCGGCTGCCGCAGCCCACACGCCCCGTGCCTGGGACTGGGCAGACGCCGTGGATATAGCCCGCCTGGCCGGAGACGTCCTCGGCGTCGAAATCGTCGTCAGCCAGGGCCACCACCAGGCCTACCACCCGGGACGCACAGCCCAGCTGGCCCTGCGTTCGGGCGAAGGTGTCGGCTACGCCGGCGAACTGCACCCCAAGCTGCTGGCCGCGCACGACATGCCGGCACGTTCGGTGGCGCTCGAGTTCAACGCCGACGCCCTCTTCGACGCTGCAGCCGACGTCATCGTCGCGAAGCACATCTCCGGTTTCCCGGTGGCCACCCAGGACGTTGCCCTGGTGGTTCCCAAGGAAATCCCGGCCGACGACGTCCTGGCCGCCCTCCGTGAAGGCGCCGGCGAGCTGCTGGAAGACGTGGCACTGTTTGACGTGTACGCAGGAAAGGGCATCGAGGCCGGCAAGAAGTCGCTGGCCTTCGGCCTCCGCTTCCGTGCCGCGGACCGGACGCTGACGGCGGACGAGGCGTCTGCCGCCCGTGAGAGCGCCGTTGCAATGGCCGCCGAGCGCTTCGGGGCCGTTCAGCGCTAGGCGGGTCAGCGCCAAGCGCTCAGGGCTAAGACCGGAAGGGCGGGGCCATGGCGTCACAGCTTGTTGTGCGTGCCTGCCCGCCCTTTCGCGTACCCGGGCAGGATTCAGCACGGGCGGCAGCGGAGCTGGAACGCGATGCCCGGCAGTTCCTGGACCCGCCGGAGCTGCAGCGCGCCCGCGCCATGATGGCCGTGCCACGGCAGGATTTCCTGGCCGCAAGGATGGCCCAGCGCCTGCTCGCGGCGGAACTGCTTGGCGTGCGCGTGCAGGACCTGACCGCCCGTTACAGTTGCCCGCAGTGCGGCAGCGGTCCGGCCATCACCCACGGCAGGCCCGGCTACATGCTGGATGGAGCGCCCGCACCCCTGCTGCTGAGCCTGTCGCGGGCAAAAGGCTGGACCCTGCTGGCGGCCATGACAGAACCCGGTCCGGAGCAACAGCTGGGGGTCGACGTCGAAGATCCGCAGCGGCTGGATTTTGACGGATTCGACGCCGTGGCGCTGACGACGGCGGAACGCCAGGCTGTGGCATCCCTGTACGGGGATGACCTCCTGCGCGGACGCGCCCGGCTGTGGGCGCGGAAGGAGGCCTTCCTGAAGATGACCGGGGAGGGCCTCAGCCGGGCGCCGGAGACGGTTGACGTGCTTGAGCGCCCCGGCGTCAGGGACCTGGCCCCCGCTGACTCCGGACTGCCGGTGGACCTGGTGGCCGCCGTCGCCGTCGGGTGATTTCAAGGTCCGGCCGAAGTAGCCAGGCGCGCTAACGGGCCGGAAGGGGCGGCAGTGTCTCCTCGAACAGCCAGGGATGGAGCAGGGCTTCCGAATCGATGCCCGCCACACGGTCCGCGGTCTGGATGAACCCGGCGGTGGAAACGGATCCGTGGCGGTTGTTCGCGGCCCAGTCGTGCAGCAGCGCAAAGAAGGCGAGGTCGCCGCACCGGATCCGCAGTGCGTGCAGTGCGAGGGCGCCGCGCTTGTACACGCGGTCATCGAACATGAGCTCAGGGCCGGGGTCGCCAACCACGATGTCCTGGCTCCCGGCGTAGAGCTTCCGCCAGGCGGCAGCGGCGCGCTCTGCGGCGCTCATGACGCCGGCAGCCTCTGACCAGATCCACTCCGCGTAGCAGGCGAATCCTTCATGCAGCCAGATGTCGCTCCAGGCCGAAACTGTCAGGGAATTGCCGAACCACTGGTGGGACAGCTCGTGGGCGATCAGCCGCTGCGATTCCCAGCCGGTGTCCAGATGGTTGGGGCCAAAGATGGAGAGCGTCTGGGATTCGAGGGGTATTTCGAGCTCGTCCTCGGCCACCACCACCGTGTACTCCTGGAAGGGGTAGGGGCCGAAGCTGTTGACGAACGTCCGCATCATCTCCGGCTGGCGGGCCAGGCCGCGGCGTGCGGAATCTGCCAGGGCCGCGGGCACCGCGACGTGTTGCGGGACGCTGCCGGCAACGGGCGTCGTGTCCAGGGTGAGGACATCGTAGCGGCCGATCTGGACTGTGGCGAGGTAGGTCGACATCGGCTCGGCCTGTTCGTAGGTCCACGTTTCACGGCTGGACCCTGTCCTGCGGGAGATCAGCAGTCCGTTGCACACGGCACGGTAATTGACGTCCGTGGTCACTGCGATCCTGTAGCTGGCTTTGTGCCGCGGGTGGTCGTTGCAGGGAAACCAGGAGGCGGCGCCGTTGGGCTGGCCTGCCACCAGTACTCCGTCGGTAAGTTCCTCCCATCCCACTTCGCCCCACAGGCCGCTGCGGGGACCGGGATTTCCCTCGTACCGGATGTCCAGGATGAAGCGGTCTCCCGGGAGCAGGGCGGCGTCAGGGACCACCACCAGCTGCTCAGCGCGCTGGCTGAATTTCCGCACCTTTTTGCCGTTGAGTGAAATTTTGACGGCGCGCATTCCCGCGAGGTCCAGGACAATGGCCGACGCCGCCCGGTCCGCCTCCGCGTGCAGGACTGCCCGGCCGTTCAACCTGTTGCTGGCCAGTTTGTAGTCAAGGTCCAGTTCGTACCTGGTGACCCGGTAGGCGTTCGTGCCGTGCCCCGGGACGTAGGGATCCGGGGAACCTGACGGTTCGTCCGGCCGCCGCACGCCGTCGGGGCTGGATGTTGCTGCAAAACTCATAGAGCGGGCCTTCGTACTGCGAACGTTGCGGATCCGGGGGACATGCCGTGCTGGAGCTACTTGAGCCGCGGAGCCGGGACTGCCGGGCCTGCCCACGGGCTGACCGGATTGCCCATCCAGTACGTCGCGGCGGGAACGGTTTCGCCGCGCATGACCAGGGATGCCGGCCCCACGGTGCCGCCCCTCGCGATGCGTGCCCGCGGAAGGATGACGCCATGTGGTCCCATCGTGGCTCCGTCTTCGAGGGTAACAGTGTCGATGCTCATGATGCGGTCGTGGAAAAGGTGGGTTTGGACCACACACCCCCGGTTGACCGTTGAACTCTCGCCCAGCGTCACAAGATCGGCCTCGGGCAGCCAGTAACTCTCGCACCACGTGCCGCGGCCGATCTTCGCGCCCAGGCCCCGCAGCCACCAGACGAGGGCCGGCGTTCCCGAAGCCGAGCGGGCGAACCATGGTGCGCTGACCATTTCGATGAAGGTATCCACAACCTCGTTCCGCCAGATGAAGGAACTCCACAGGGCGTGCTCGCCGGCCCTGATCCTGCCCACCAGCAGCCATTTGGCGGCGACGGCACTGGCCGCGGCGACGGCACCTGCTGCAAGGAGCACGAGGCCGCCCAGCAGGGCCGCGATACCGTAGCCGGACACCGAGGCGAGCCAGTCGAACGCGAGCATCACGCCGGCGGCCAGGGCCACCGTGAGGATCACCGGGATGAACCGGCAAAGCTCCCACAGGGCGCGCGCCAGTTTCAGCCGCAGGGGCGGCTGGAACGTCAGGGTGTTGTCTGTGGCGATGGCCGTGCGCCGCAGCCGCACGGGCGGACTGCCGAGCCAGGAGGTGCCCGACTTGGCCTTGGCCGGGGTGGCCGAGAGGACGGCCACCAGCGAGTTCTTGGGGACGCTGCGTCCCGCACCGGTCATCCCGGAGTTGCCGAGGAAGGAGCGCTTGCCGATCTTTGCCGGGGCAATCCGCATCCATCCGCCGCCAAGCTCGTAGGACGCCACCATGGTGTCGTCCGCAAGGAACGCACCCTCGCCCACGGTTGTCATCTTGGGGAGCAGCAGGACAGTGGACGCCTCCACGTTCTTCCCCACCTTGGCTCCGAGCAACCGCAGCCAGACCGGGGTGAAGAGGCTGGCGTAAATGGGGAACAGGACATCGCGGGCCAGGTCCAGCACCCGTTCCGTAGCCCAGACCTGCCAGCCGATCCGGCTCCGCACCCGGAAGTAGCCTTCAGTGAGACCCACGCCCAGCAGGCGGGTCGTGGCGAGGATCAGCAGGAGATTGGTGATGAACCACGCCAGCGCCGCCAGCGGCAGCGAGGCCAGGACCTGGGGCACCGCAGCCGAGAGGGATTCGCTGCCGCGGATGAAGAGGAACACCACGAACGCCCCTGCGAAAGCGGACACGTAGGGGATGGTGGCCAGAACGGCGGAGGCTGCGGCAAATGCACCGAACCAGAGCCTGCCGATCAGTGGATGGGCGGGCGGCGTCTCCGGCCATGAGTGTTTGGCCTTGCCGATCCGCTCGGCGGGGGAACCGGCAACGAGTTGCCCGGCCTTGACTTTTCCGAGCACGGCGGAACCCGGCTCCACCTGGCCGCCGGCGCCGATGCTTGCGCCCGGCATGAGCGTGCTGCGCGCCCCAACCGCTGCGCCCGCCCCGACATGGACCCGGCCGATGTGGACGGAATCGCCGTCGATCCACCACCCGGACAGATCCACTTCGGGTTCGATGTTGCAGCCGCGCCCCAGCGACAGCATTCCGGTGACCGGCGGAAGGGAATGCAGCTGGACATCGTTGCCGATCTTCGCGCCAAGGGCCTTCGCATAATAGGGAACCCAGGGAGCGCTTGCGAGGCTGATGGCGCCGGACAGATCCTGGATCTGTTCCGCCAGCCACAGCCGCAGGTGCACCTTGCCGGACCGGGGGTAGGTGCCCGGAACCACCTTCCGGAGCAGGGTCCTGGCAGCCAGGACAGAGATGCCCATCCGGCCGGCCGGGCTCACGAACACCAGCCAGGAGGCGGCCACCCACCACCACGAGATGACCGGAGCCGCCGAGAAGCCGGCAAAGGCTGCCAGCAGGTTGTTGGCCGCCATGACGTAGGTGAGCCAGCGCATGCCCACCAGGATGTGCAGGGGGACGCCCATCAGCGTCTGGAAAATCTGCGACTTCAATGCCGTGGGGCGGACTTCCCGCTCGGGCGCCGGACCGGCCACCCCTTCAGGCAGGGATTGACGGGCGGCGTCGATCAGTGCGCCCACCCTGGGGGTGGCGTAGATGTCGGCCACGGTGATGGTGGGGTAACGGACCCGCAGCGCCGAGACCAGCTGCGCTGCTGCGAGGGATCCGCCGCCGTGGGCGAAGAAGTCCGCATCCAGGTTGGACGCCGGTGTCCCCAGGACGCGGCCCCACTGCTCCACGATCCAGCTGGCGTCGTCCGACAGGTTCAGTGGGGCATTGTCCGCGTCGGCAGCCCCTGCTCCGGCCAACGGCCAGGGCAGGGAGTGGCGGTCAACTTTTCCGCTTGTCTTCGTGGGCAGGGATTCAACCACCGTTAGAAGTGGGATGAGCGCTGCCGGAAGGCTGGCCCCCAGCAGACCACGCGCGGCGGTGAGGTCGATGTCCGCGGTGCCCGCAGGGGCAAGGTAGCCGACCAGGATCTGGTTCCCGGCCGCCGTCGTGCGCACCGCCGCCGCCGCGCCGGCAACCCCCGGCAGTGCCTGCAGCGCCGCGTCGATCTCGCCGAGTTCAATCCGCCGGCCACCGAGCTTCACCTGCTCGTCCGCGCGCCCCATAAAGACCAGGCCCTCCGCTTCGTAGCGGACCAGGTCTCCGGACCGGTAGGCCCGGGCCCAGCCAAGGGATGGCATTGGCGCGTACTTTTCGGCATCCTTGGCGGGGTCGAGGTACCGGGCCAGCCCCACGCCGCCGATGATGAGCTCGCCCACTTCGCCCGCTGCCACCGGAACGCCGCCCGCATTAACCACGGCAAGGTCCCAGCCGTCCAGCGGCAGGCCGATCCGGACGGGACCGGGCAGGCCCAGCGGCGCCGCGCACGCCACTACGGTGGCTTCGGTCGGTCCGTAGGTGTTCCACACTTCCCGGCCGTCCACGGCGAGCCGCTCCGCGAGCTCCGGCGGACAGGCCTCGCCGCCGAAAATCAACAGGCGCACGTTTTCCAGCGCTTCGGCCGGCCACAGTGCGGCGAGGGTGGGCACCGTGGACACCACTGTTATCCCGTGGCTGATCAGCCACGGACCGAGGTCCATTCCGGTGCGGACCAGCGATCGCGGAGCGGGGACGAGGCATGCACCGTAGCGCCAGGCCAGCCACATCTCTTCGCAGGAAGCGTCGAACGCCACGGACAGTCCGGCCAGGACGCGATCCTGGGGGCCAATGGGTTCGTCCCGCAGGAAGATCCGGGCTTCGGCATCGACGAATGCGGCCGAGGACCGGTGCTGCACGGCGACTCCCTTTGGCGTGCCGGTGGAGCCGGAGGTAAAGATCACCCAGGAGTCGTCGTCGGGCTTCGGCATCCGGGGATCCGGGAACGGCTGCGGGCGCTTGCCCCCTGTGACGATCTCGCCGTCGGCCCGGAGGATGGCAGCCACACGGGCTTCACCGAACACCAGCTTGGCACGTTCGTCGGGGTCATCAGCATCCACCGGGACGTACGCGGCCCCGATCAGCAGGACCGCCAGGATGGAGACGTACAGCTTGTTGGTGCCGGACGGGATGCGGACGCCGATCTTGTCGCCGGCCCCGAGGCCCGCCTGGTGCAGCTCACGCGCGGTTGCCCGGACGTCGGCCATCAGCTGTGCATAGCTCAGCCGCCGGTGGCCGTCGTCCAGGGCCGAGGCCTCCGGGTACTTCCTGGCCGTCTCCTGGAGGATGTCGATCAGCGTCCGCTCGGGCGGCGCGGCGGCGCCCGGCAGTTGCGGCAGGTACAGGTTCCGGAGGGCCGGACGCGCATCGGTGCCGGTCTCCGGCGCGGAGCCGGGAGCTTGCGGTTGTTCAGTCACGGGGTGATTCTTTCCGCACAAGATGAACAGAAGGTGTCGCAGTTCGCCGGGGGTTCGCAGGGTGTTTGCGCCGCGTTTACCGGGGTCGCCTATTACCGGCCCTCCTGTATCGGGTCAGGGAACCAGGATGACCTTGCCGGTGGTGCGGCGCTGTTCCAGGTCGTCGTGGGCCTGGGCTGCCTTCGCCAGGTCGTAGCGGCCGCCGATCCGGACCTTGAGGCTGCCGTTGGCGGCCGCCGCGAAGATCTCATCGGAGCGCCAGCGGCGTTCCTGGGCGTTGCGCAGGAAGTGGTTTATGGTCGGCCGGGTCAGGTACAGGGAGCCGCCGGCGTTAAGCCGCTGCGGATCGAACGGCGGAACCGGTCCGGATGCGGCTCCGAAGAGAACAAGCGTGCCGCGGACACGCAGGGCAGCCAGGGAACCGTCGAACGTGTCCTTCCCGACGCCGTCGTACACCGCGTCCGCGCCGGTTCCGTCGGTCAGTTCCCGGACCCGCGCGGCGAAGCCTTCGTAGCGCAGCACATGGTCGGCGCCGGCTTCGCGGGCCAGCTTCCCCTTGTCGTCGGTGGAGACGGTGGTGATGACGCGGGCGCCCTTCGCCTTGAGCAGCTGGATCATGAGCAGGCCGACGCCGCCGGCTCCGGCGTGCAGCAGCACCGTGTGGGCCGGCTCGACGCGGAAAGAGGAATTGATCAGGTAGTGCGCGGTGATGCCCTGGAGCGGAAGGGCGGCCGCGGTGAAGTCGTCCACGCCGCGGGGGACAGGCAGTGCCTTGTCCTCGTTGATGAGGATGTATCCGGCATAGCAGTTGGTGCCTTCGGCAGTGGCCACCCGGTCTCCGACGGAGAACACCGTTACGCCCTCGCCCAGCTCCTCCACCGTGCCGGCTGCCTCGGAGCCCGGAGTGAACGGATAGGGCACCTTGTACGTGCCGCTGCGCTTGTAGGTATCGATGAAGTTCACCCCGGTGGCGGCGACTTTTACCAGGAGCTGGCCGGGACCGGGCACCGGCCGAGCCACCTCTGCCAGCTCCAGAACATCCGGACCGCCCGCCTGGCGGGCGACGATTGCATGCATCATGTGTCTCCTTCCCTGGGCTGGGATTTCCAGGCCCGGATACTGGATCCATCCTAGGGACACCGCTGCCAACGACGAAGTGACGGCCGGTAACCGGCCGTCACTTCGGGTCAAACGTGGAATGCGGGTGGGCGCCTAAGCGGCGTGCGCCTAGTAGCGGCGGGTGACGGTAGCCATGGGGCATTCGAAGTGGCGGCCCGCGGAGAGGCCCACGTCATTGAGGTAGCGGACGATGATGCCGTAGGACTGCAGCAGGGTGGTCTCCGTGTAGGGAACCTGGTGCTTGGCGCAGTATTCGCGGACGATCTTGGCGGCCTTGTCCAGCTGCGGTCGGGCCATGTCCGGGAACAGGTGGTGCTCGGCCTGGCGGTTGAGGCCGCCCAGCAGGATGTCCATGAAACGGCCGCCGGAGATGTTCCGGGACGTCAGGACCTGGCGGCTGAAGAAGTCCACGCGGCTGTCCGCGGGCAGGACCGGCATGCCCTTGTGGTTCGGGGCGAAGGAAGCGCCCATGTAGAAGCCGAAGACGGCGAGCTGGACGCCGATGAACGCCAGGGCCATGCCCCACGGCAGGAAAGTGAAGGTGAGGACCGGCAGCAGGCTCAGGCGTGCCAGGAGGATCGGGATTTCAACCCAGCGGTGCGTGACCTTGGCGCGGCGGAAGATGAACTTGACCGAATCGATCTGCAGGCCGAGGCCCACCAGGAACAGGAGCGGGAAGAAGAACCAGCCCTGCTTGCGGGTGAGGAAGGCGAAC
The DNA here is from genome assembly GCF_018613775.1 of Arthrobacter sp. ISL-69. Classification (NCBI taxonomy): domain Bacteria; kingdom Bacillati; phylum Actinomycetota; class Actinomycetes; order Micrococcales; family Micrococcaceae; genus Arthrobacter; species Arthrobacter sp. ISL-69. The sequence continues at coordinate 18,777 of NZ_JAGGPO010000017.1, read as the reverse complement.
CGTCCCTGCCGGGCGACAACCGCTTCGGTGTGGAAAGCGATGGGCCCGGGCGCGATGTCGGGGTCCTTGGAAATGACGTTCGGGTGGTTGTGGTGAGCGCCGTGCTTCTGTTCCCACCAGGAATAGCTCATGCCGGCCACGGACGTGGCGAGCAGCCTTGCGGCCCAGTCGTTGGCACGGCGGGAGGCGAAGATCTGGCGGTGCCCGGCCTCGTGGGCCAGGAAGCTCAGCTGGGTGCACAGGATGCCCAGGGCGGCGGCGATCAGGAGCTGGAACCAGCTGTCACCGATGAGCGCGAAACCGAACCAGGTGGCGGTCATGAGGAGCACCAGGATGGAGAACACCGTGACGTAGAAGCCGACGCGTCGTTCGAGCAGGCCCGCTGCCTTGACGCTCTTGAGGAGTTCTGAGTAGCTCAGGACAACCGCATTAGGCTGCCGGACGCGCGACTGGGGGCGCTCCGAAGTAGTTGTGGGGGTCATGGACTCGGGGCCTCGTAACTGTTACGGGCAACGCTGCAGCCGACATTCGGACCGCACGGTCAGGATCACCCTTCTCCAAGCATACGCTCACGCTCATAATGAGGGCAGGTGGGAGTTGATGCATAAATATCGGCCTCTATGCATAGTCTTGCTGTATAGTCATTCCCATGACTATTTCTGTTGCCGTTTCCGGTGCAAGCGGTTACGCCGGCGGCGAGGTGCTTCGGCTCCTGGCCGGACACCCTGACGTCACCATCGGCGCCATCACAGCGCACAGCAACGCCGGTTCCAGACTAGGCGAATTGCAGCCGCATCTCCATGGTTTGGCCAGCCGCATCCTTGAGGACACCACCGTGGAGAACCTCTCGGGCCACGACGTGGTGTTCCTGGCACTGCCGCACGGGGCCTCCGCGGAAATCGCGGCGCAGTTGCCCGAGGGCACGGTCGTGATCGACGCCGGCGCCGACCACCGGCTGGAAGATCCCGCAGCCTGGGAAAAGTTCTACGGTTCCGCGCACGCCGGGACGTGGCCTTACGGGCTGCCCGAACTTCCGGGCCAGCGGGAAAAGCTCAAGGGAGCCAAGCGGATCGCCGTGCCGGGCTGCTACCCGACGTCGGCCCTGCTGGCCCTGACGCCCGGGTTCGCCGGCAGGCTCCTGCAGCCCGACGACGTCGTGATTGTCGCTGCCTCGGGCACTTCGGGTGCCGGGAAAGCCGCGAAGGTCAACCTCATCGGCTCCGAGATCATGGGGTCCATGAGCCCCTACGGCGTGGGCGGCGGACACCGGCACACCCCCGAGATTGAACAGGGGCTGGGCAATGCCGCGGGCGCGGCTGTGACGGTATCCTTCACGCCCACCCTTGCCCCGATGAGCCGCGGCATCCTCACCACCGCAACGGCAAAGGTGAAGCCCGGCGTCACGGCGGCAGAGCTGCGCAGCGCCTGGGAAGAGGCGTACGACGACGAGCCGTTCGTGCACCTGCTCCCCGAAGGACAGTGGCCCGCCACGAAGGCCGTCCAGGGCTCCAACCACGCCGTGATGCAGCTTGCCTTCGATGCCCACACCGGCCGCGTCATCGTCACGTGCGCCATCGACAACCTGACCAAGGGGACCGCCGGCGGCGCCGTGCAGTCCATGAATATCGCCCTTGGCCTGGCGGAAACCGCCGGCCTCAACCTGCAGGGAGTTGCCCCGTGACCGTTACCGCATCCAAGGGATTCCGGGCCGCCGGCGTCAAAGCCGGACTGAAGACGTCCGGGAACCCGGATCTTGCCCTCGTCGTCAACGACGGCCCCTCGAAGGCGGCAGCGGCGGTGTTCACGTCGAACCGCGTGGCCGCGGCCCCTGTGCACTGGTCGCGCCAGGTGGTCAAGGACGGCCGCGTCGACGCCGTCATCCTCAACTCGGGCGGCGCCAACGCCTGCACCGGCCCGCAGGGCTTCCAGAACACCCACGCCACTGCGGAAAAGACCGCCGAAGTGCTGGGCGTCTCGGCCACGGATATTTTTGTCTGTTCCACCGGCCTGATCGGTGAGCAGCTGCCCATGGACAAGATCATCCCGGCCATCAGTGCGGCGAAGTCGGCCCTCAGCGCCGACGGCGGCCCTGCCGCTGCCACGGCGATAATGACCACGGATTCCGTGTCCAAGGAGGCCGTCTTCACCGGCAAGGACACCGAAGGCAACGAGTACACCATCGGCGGCATGGCCAAGGGCGCCGGCATGCTTGCTCCCGGGCTGGCCACCATGCTGGTGGTCATCACCACCGACGCGGACGTCCAGCCTGAAATGCTCGACGTCGTGCTCCGGGACGCCACCCGGGTCACCTTTGACCGGGCGGACTCGGACGGCTGCATGTCCACCAACGACACCGTGGTGCTGCTGGCATCCGGCGCCTCGGGTGCCGTGCCCGCCGCCAGGGACTTCGGTGCCGGACTGACCCAGGTCTGCGCCGAGCTGGCCCGCAAGCTGATCGGCGACGCCGAGGGCGCCAGCCACGACATCGCGATCCGCACTTTCAACGCCGCCAGCGAAAGGGACGCCGAGATCGTCAGCCGCGCCGTGGCCCGTTCCAACCTGTTCAAGGCCGCCATTTTCGGCAAGGACCCCAACTGGGGGCGCGTGCTCTCCGCCGTTGGCACCACCGATGCCGCATTCGAACCGGACCAGCTGAACGTTTCCATGAACGGCGTGCAGATCTGCCGGAACGGAAGCATCGGCGAGGACCGCAGCCTCGTGGACCTCGAGCCCCGCGAGGTTCTCGTGGAGATCGACCTGCGGGCCGGAGAGGCAGAGGCCACGATCTGGACCAACGACCTCACGCACGACTACGTCCACGAAAACAGCGCCTACTCAAGCTAGGTGGCGCACCCACCTTCCGGGGAGACAGCATGAACACCCAGACACGCGACACCACGTCGATCGGCGCCGATTCGGCAAAAACTGCCCAGGACAAGGCCGGCACGCTGATCGAGGCCCTGCCATGGATCCAGCGATTCGCCGGCTCCACCATGGTGATCAAGTACGGCGGCAACGCCATGGTCAACGAGGAGCTGCGCCGTGCATTTGCTGAGGACGTGGTGTTCCTGCACCATGTGGGAATCCACCCCGTCGTGGTGCACGGCGGCGGTCCGCAGATCAACGCCATGCTCAGCCGCCTGGGCATAGAGTCCGAATTCAAAGGCGGCCTGCGCGTCACCACCCCCGAAGCCATGGACGTGGTCCGCATGGTGCTGACCGGCCAGGTGGGCCGCGAACTCGTGGGCCTCATCAATTCCCATGGCCCCTACGCCGTCGGCATGTCCGGAGAGGACGGCGGCCTGCTGCGCGCCGTCCGCACGGGAACCGTCGTGGACGGCGAAGAAGTGGACCTGGGCCTCGTCGGCGAGGTCGTCGGCGTCAACCCGGAAGGCATCGTTGATATCCTCGCTGCCGGCCGGATCCCGGTGATTTCGACTGTTGCCCCGGAAATCATTGACGAAGGCAGCAGTGAGGAGGGTACCCGGCGGTTCCAGACCACCGGGCAGGTCCTCAACGTCAACGCGGACACCGCGGCGGCCGCCGTCGCCTCTGCCCTGGGCGCCTCCAAACTGGTCATCCTCACCGATGTCGAGGGCCTGTACGCGAACTGGCCGGACAGGTCATCGCTCATCTCGTCCCTGACGGCGTCGGAGCTGCGGGAGATGCTGCCGCGGCTTGAGTCGGGCATGATCCCCAAAATGGCCGCCTGCCTGAAGGCGGTCGACGAAGGAGTGGAGCGGGCGCACATTGTGGACGGGCGCCTGCCGCACTCCATGCTGCTGGAAACATTCACTGCTGCGGGCATCGGCACGCAGGTTGTCCCGGACGAGGAAACGAACGCATGAGCCAGATTGAAAAGTCCCCGGTTGTCGAACTGGTGGAGACCCGTGGCCACACAACCGGGGCCGAGTGGCTGACCCGGTACTCCTCCTCACTCATGGGCGTCTTCGGCACGCCGCAGCGTGTCCTGGTCCGCGGCGCAGGATGCCTGGTCTGGGACGCGGACGGCAAGGAGTACCTCGACCTGCTGGGCGGCATCGCCGTGAACGCCATGGGCCACGCCCACCCGTTCGTGACGTCGGTGATTTCCAGCCAGCTGGCCACCCTGGGCCACGTCTCCAACTTCTTCACCAGCCCCACGCAGATCGCGCTGGCCGAAAAGCTGCTCGAACTCAGCAAGGCACCGGCCGGTTCCAAGGTGTTCTTCGCGAACTCCGGAACCGAAGCCGTCGAAGCGGCGTTCAAGCTGGCGCGGCGCAACTCCGGCGCCGGTCTGTTGTCCGGCGAAGCCGGGAGCGGGAAAACACGGACCAAGATCATCGCCCTTGAGGGCGCCTTCCACGGCAGGACCATGGGTGCCCTGGCGCTGACCGCCAAGGAAGCGTACCGGGCGCCGTTTGAACCGCTGCCCGGCGGTGTGGTGCACATTCCGTTCGGGGACATCGACGCCCTCGTGGCCGCCATCGATGAAACGACGGCGGCTGTCTTCCTCGAACCGATCCAGGGCGAAGCCGGTGTCCGGCCGCTGCCCGCCGGCTACCTGCAGGCCGCGCGCGAAGCCACCACGAAGGCAGGCGCACTGCTGATTCTCGACGAAGTCCAGACCGGCATCGGCCGCACCGGCAAATGGCTTGCCAGTGAAGACGCCGGGATCGTGCCCGACGCCGTGACCCTCGCCAAGGGCCTGGGCGGCGGCTTCCCGATCGGGGCGCTTGTCACCTTCGGCCCTGAGACGTCCGCACTCCTGACGGCCGGCCAGCACGGCACCACTTTCGGCGGGAACCCGGTGGCTACAGCCGCCGCGCTGGCCACGCTGCACGCGATTGAGAGCCAGCGCGTCCTGGACAACGTCCGCAGTGTGGGGGAACGCCTCCGCGCGAAGCTGGCCGAGGTGGACGGCGTCACGGAAGTGCGCGGCGAAGGCCTGCTGATCGGCTTCGACCTGGACGCGGACGTCGCGCCCGCCGTGGTCACCGCCGGATTGGAGGCCGGTTTCATCGTCAACAGCACCGGTCCGCGGACCATCCGCCTCGCCCCGCCGCTGATCCTGACCGCCGAACAGGCCGACAGCTTCGTCCAGGCACTGCCCATGCTCCTCCAGACCGCAAAGGATGCCCAGTGAACGCCCCTGTGACAGCATCAGTAACCACCCGTCACTTCCTCAAGGACACCGACCTCACCCCGCCCGAGCAGGCCGAGGTCCTGGACCTCGCCGTGCGCATGAAGGCCGCGCCCTACAGCGTCCAGCCGTTCGCCGCTGAAGGCAGCGGACGGAAAACTGTCGCCGTCATCTTCGACAAGACCTCCACCCGGACCCGGGTCTCCTTCGCCACCGGCGTAGCGGACATGGGCGGAAACGCCCTGATCATCAACCCGGGGGAGGCGCAGATCGGCCACAAGGAATCGGTGGAGGACACGGCCAAGGTCCTGGAGCGCATGGTCTCCACCATCGTCTGGCGGACCGGCGCACACGCCGGGCTCGTGGCCATGGCCGAAAATTCCAAGGTCCCGGTCATCAACGCGCTGTGCGACGACTACCACCCCTGCCAGCTGCTGGCCGACCTGCTTGCCGTCAAGGAACACAAGGGCGAGCTCAAGGGCCTCACCATGAGCTACCTTGGCGACTCCGCCAACAACATGGCGAACTCCTACCTGCTGGCGGGCGTGACAGCCGGGATGCATGTGCGCATCGCCGGTCCGGACGGCTACCTGCCGTCCGCCGACATCGTGGCTGCGGCGGAAGAGCGGGCAGCGGAAACGGGCGGCTCGGTCCTGATCACCACGGACGCCGCGGAGGCGCTCAAGGGCGCCGACGTCGTCGCCACCGATACCTGGGTGTCCATGGGCCAGGAGGCCGAGAAGGAAGCCCGGCTCCAGCTGTTCCGCGAATACTCCGTGGACGAAGCGGCGATGCAGCTGGCGGCGCCGGACGCCGTCGTGCTTCACTGCCTGCCGGCGTACCGGGGCTATGAGATCTCCGCGGGAGTCATTGACGGCCCGCAGTCGATCGTCTGGGACGAGGCGGAAAACCGCCTGCACGCCCAGAAGGCACTGATGGCCTGGCTCATGCACCAATCGGGGCTGGCCGTTGTTGACGGGCTGGCACCGGTCGGGGGACGCGGATAATGTCCGTCCCCCCGGCGGCGCAGGGCCCGAGTCCGGCCACCAAAACGGCCAGGCTGGCGCGGATTACCGCGATCCTGACCGGCGAGTCGGTCCGCTCGCAGGCGGAACTGGCCGCGCTGCTGGCGGACGACGGCGTCCAGGTCACCCAGGCCACGCTGTCCCGCGACCTCGTGGAGCTCGGCGCAGTCCGGGTCCGCGGCAAGGACGGGGTACTCGTCTACGCCGTTCCGGGGGAGGGCGGGGAGCGTGCGGCCAAGTCCGGCGTCACGCAGGAGATCCTGGACGCCCGCCTGGCCCGGCTGTGCGGCGAACTGCTCGTCACGGCCGAAGCTTCGGCGAACATCGTGGTGCTCAGGACCCCGCCGGGAGCGGCGAACTTCCTCGCCCTGGCCATCGACCATTCGGTCATGCCCTCCATCCTGGGGAGCATCGCCGGGGATGACACCGTGCTGCTGGTCACGCGGGACCCGATGGGCGGCGCGGAGGTGGCCGCCCGCTTCCTGCAGTTCGCCGAGGAAGCCGGCAGCCAATAGCCCGGCGGAACGCCGCGGGATTGGGCCCGCCACAGCGATGTGACAGGCTCTTAGCAGGCAGCTTCACCAACAACTTTCATCAGACATCAAGCATCACCAAACAACTAAGGAGCATTTCCGTGACTGAGCGTATTGTTCTGGCCTACTCCGGTGGCCTGGATACTTCCGTAGCCATCGGCTGGATCGGCGAAGCCACCGGCGCCGAGGTCATCGCCGTGGCGGTCGACGTCGGACAGGGCGGCGAGTCGCTGGAGACCATCCGCCAGCGCGCGCTGGGCTGCGGCGCCGTCGAAGCGTACGTGGCCGACGCCAGCGATGAGTTCGCCAACGAATACTGCATGCCCACGCTGAAGGCCAACGCCCTCTACCAGGGCCACTACCCGCTGGTCTCCGCGATTTCCCGCCCGGTGATCGTCAAGCACCTGGTCAAGGCCGCCCGCGAGTTCGGCGCCACCACCGTGGCCCACGGCTGCACCGGCAAGGGCAACGACCAGGTCCGCTTCGAAGTCGGCATCCAGACCCTCGGCCCGGACCTGAAGTGCATCGCTCCGGTCCGCGACCTCGCCCTGACCCGCGACAAGGCCATCGCCTTCGCCGAGGAAAAGGGACTGCCGATCGAGACCACCAAGAAGAACCCGTACTCGATCGACCAGAACGTCTGGGGCCGCGCCGTCGAAACCGGCTACCTCGAGGACATCTGGAACGCCCCCACGAAGGACATCTACGACTACACCGCCACCCCGGAATTTCCGCCGGCCCCGGATGAGGTCACCATCTCCTTCGAAGCCGGTGTTCCGGTAGCGATCGACGGCGTCAAGGTCACCCCGCTGCAGGCCATCAAGGAACTCAACCGCCGCGCCGGCGCCCAGGGCGTGGGCCGCATCGACGTCGTCGAGGACCGCCTCGTCGGCATCAAGTCCCGCGAGATCTACGAAGCTCCGGGCGCCATGGCGCTGATCACCGCGCACAAGCACCTCGAGGACATCACCGTTGAGCGCGAGCAGGCCCGCTTCAAGGCCACTGTCGGCCAGCGCTGGTCCGAACTGGTCTACGACGGCCAGTGGTTCTCCCCGCTCAAGCGCTCCCTGGACGCCTTCATCGAGGACACCCAGAAGTACGTCTCCGGCGACATCCGCATGACCCTGCACGGTGGCCAGGCAGTAGTCAACGGCCGCCGCTCCGACACCTCGCTCTACGACTTCGACCTCGCCACCTACGACACCGGCGACACCTTCGACCAGTCGATGGCCCGCGGCTTCATCGAGCTGTGGGGAATGTCCGCCAAGGTTGCCTCCGGCCGCGACATCCGCGTCGCAGGAAAGTAGCCCCTGTGGCTGAAAAGAAGTCAGAAGCTACCAACACGGGCGCCCTGTGGGGTGGCCGCTTTGCCGGCGGCCCCGCGGACGCCCTGGCGGCACTGAGCAAGTCCACCCACTTTGACTGGCGGCTGGCCCGCTATGACATCGCCGGATCCAAGGCGCACGCCCGCGTGCTGCACAAGGCCGGGCTGCTGGACGACGCGGAGCTCGAAGGCATGCTCGCTGCCCTGGCGCAGCTGGACGACGACGTTGCCTCCGGCGCCTACCTGCCGGCGGAGTCCGATGAGGACGTCCACGGCTCGCTGGAACGCGGACTCATCGAGCGCGCCGGAACCCAGCTGGGCGGCAAGCTCCGCGCCGGGCGGTCACGCAATGACCAGGTGGCCACGCTCGGCCGGATGTTCCTGCGTGACCACGCCCGGATCATTGCCCGCGGCGTGCTGGCAACGATCGAGGCGCTGGTGGGCCAGGCCAAGGCGCACCAGGGTGTGGCCATGCCCGGACGGACCCACCTGCAGCACGCCCAGCCGGTCCTGCTCAGCCACCACCTCCTGGCCCACGCCTGGGCGCTGCTGCGCGATGTGCAGCGGCTCCAGGACTGGGACAAGCGCGCTGGCGTTTCGCCCTACGGTTCGGGGGCCCTCGCGGGCTCCTCGCTGGGCCTGGACCCTGAGGCCGTGGCCGCGGACCTGGGCTTCTTCTCGGCAACGCACAACTCGATCGACGGCACCGCCTCGCGCGACGTCTTCGCCGAGTTCGCCTGGGTCACCGCCATGATCGGCGTGGACCTGTCCCGGGTCTCGGAGGAAGTCATCCTGTGGGCCACGAAGGAATTCTCCTTCGTCACCCTGCACGATTCCTACTCCACCGGGTCCTCGATCATGCCGCAGAAGAAGAACCCGGATGTGGCTGAACTGGCGCGCGGGAAGGCCGGCCGGCTGATCGGCAACCTGACCGGGCTGCTGGCCACGCTCAAGGGCCTCCCGCTCGCGTACAACCGCGACCTGCAGGAGGACAAGGAGCCGGTTTTCGATGCCGCCGACACGCTGGAAGTCCTGCTCCCGGCAGTCTCCGGCATGATCGCGACGTTGAAGTTCAACACCGAACGGATGGAGTCGCTGGCACCCCAGGGCTTCGCGCTGGCCACGGACATTGCCGAATGGCTGGTCCGCCAGGGCGTTCCGTTCCGCGAGGCGCACGAGCTCTCCGGAGCCGCGGTCAAGCAGGCCGAAAGCCGGGATGTTGAGCTGTGGGACCTCACGGATGAGGAATTCGCCGCGATCTCGGAGCACCTGACGCCGGAGGTCCGCACGGTCCTCAGCACCGAAGGTTCGCTCAACAGCCGCAACTCCCAGGGCGGAACGGCACCGGCCGCCGTCGAGCGCCAGCTGCTCGCGCTGGAAGCAGAGCTTGCCGGCGTGCGGGAGTACGGCGGCTAACAGCCGCACGCTCTCTCACTTCCTGCAGCTTTACGGCCAACGCTCTCTCACTTCCTGCAGCTTTACGGCCAACGCTCTCTCACTTTCCTCAAGAAAGTGAGAGAGCGTTGCCGATTTTCCTGCGAAAAGTGAGAGAGCGTTGCGCGTTAACGAGCGAAAACTCCCCGCTACCATGGCGCCATGAGCGAATCCTTCCGCCAGTACCTCCGTGCCCTGCCGGACTTCCCGGAGGACCTTCCGGATTTTGACGCGGCGGCGGCCCCCGCGGACCCGGCCGAACTGTTCCGGTGGTGGCTCGCGGAAGCGCTGGCCGCGGGGGAGCCGCAACCCCACGCGTGCAGCCTGGCCACCGTGGGTGCCGGGGCGCAACCGTCGTCCCGGATGCTGATCCTGAAGGACATCGACGACGGTGGCTGGCACATCGCGACGTCCCGCACCTCACGCCAGGGGCGGGAACTCGCAGCAAACCCGAAGGCGGCGCTGAATTTCTACTGGCCGCTGCAAGGCAGGCAGGTCCGTGTGGCCGGCCGCGTCGTGGAGCTTTCCGCGGAGGCTTCGGCGGCGGACTGGGACGCCCGGCCCGCGGCGGACGGCAGCCGGAACCCGGACTGGCAGCTTTATGCCATCCAGCCACTGGAGATTGAGTTCTGGCAGGCCCGCCACGACCGCCGCCACGTGCGCCACCGCTATGGTCCGGGCCGGGAAAACGGGCTGCGTTAAGTCGGATTAACTGTCCGCTACGATTGCCGTATGACCGCAATCACACCCGACGCACTGCTCACCGAACTCCACAAAGCTGCCGACGTCGTTGCCTCCCAGGCCGGCAAACTCACCGAAGCCGACGTCCCGGCACCGTCCACGTTGCCCGGCTGGACGCGCGGGCACGTCCTGGCGCACATCGCCGGGATCTCCAACGCCATGGCCCGGCAACTCGAATTCGCCGGCCGCGGGGAGACGGTTGATCTCTACGACGGCGGCTATGACGGCCGCACGAAGGCCATCGGGATGGCTGCCGGGCACACCCTGGCGCAACACCGTGCCGATTTGGACTCTGCGCTGGAACGGGCACTGCGGGCCTTCGATTCTTTGGATGCTGCCGGCTGGCAGGCGCCGATTTCCTACCGCGGCGGAGTGGTGCTGGACGGCGGTTCCGCACTGTGGCGGGAACTCGTGATCCACACCTCGGACCTCAACACCGGACTCGGTCCGGAAACCTGGAGCCGCACGTTCTGCGAGCAGCTGTTCGGATTCCTGGCGGCGCGCGTGCCTGAGGGGCAGAAGTTCGTGCTCCAACCCCTGGGCCTGCCGCCGGTGAGCATTGGCACGGGAAACCGGTCCACTGTCATCAACGGAATGCTGACCGACATCGCCGCCTGGCTGGCGGGACGCGAACCTTCGCTGGGAAGCCTGCGTGCATCTGCTGCTGCCGACGGAGTTGACCTCCCGGAGCTCCTGCCCTGGCCCTCGGGCGTTCCGATCACCAAATAGCCGGCAGCGCACGCCGCTGGTGTCAGCGTTTTTCCCGTCCCAGCAGGCTCTCCTTGACCGTGAGCCCCCACCTGAATCCGCCCAGGTTGCCGTCCGTCCGCACCACGCGGTGGCACGGCACGAACAGGGCTGCCGCGTTGAAGGCACACGCGCTGGCCGCGGCGCGGACAGCCTTCGGGTTCCCGGACAGTTCAGCGTATTCGGTATACGTCACCGGCCGTCCGGGGCTGACGGTCCGGAGCACGTCCCAGGCATGGCTGCGGAACGGCCCGGACTTCTGCAGCACCGGCACCCGCATGGCGGGCTCCGGATCGCCGGCGTAGAAAGCATCCACGGCGTCAGAAATTTCGCCCAGCTCAAGAACCGGAACGAACTCATCCGGCAGCAGCTCAGGATGGATCTGGCCGGTCAGCTCCGCCGGCTCCGCGGTCCAGCCGGACGCCAGCACGGCACCGTCGCGGGCAATGATGGTAAACGGGCCGTCCGGAGTGGACATGGTCAGCAGTTCGGCTTTCATGGCTTTGTTTCCTTGGGTTGAGTCTTCGTGGGTCACGTCTTTTGGGTCACGTCTTTTGGGTCAAACTGCCGGAACGGCAGACACCGTGGGTGCCGGGAGCTTGGGTTTGGACTTGGTGCGCAGGGCCGCGGCGCGCCAGAGGTGCATGGTGGCATACGAACGCCAGGGCCTTACTTCGGTGAAGTCCGAACTGTGTTCGCCGGGCAGCCGGTGGTCCTCCTGTGTTGCAGCGTCGAGCGCGAGGATCCCGTTTTTCACCGCGGCGTCGTTGGCCAGGAACACGTCCGGGGCACCGATCACCCGCATGGCAACGTATCCCACGGTCCACGGTCCCACCCCGGGGAGCGGGAGGAGCTTGGCCTGCAACCCGGCGAGGTCGTCGCCGTAGCCAAATTCCAGGCCGCCGGAGGCCATCGCGGCAGCGGCGGTACGGAGGGAATCGATCCGCCGCTGCGGACCACGCAGCAGGCCGAAGCCGGGGTCGGCGATCTGGGCGGCCGTGGGGAACAACCTGTGCAGGCCGTCCGCGGGCACCAGGCTCTCGCTTCCGCAAGCGGACAGCTGGGTCAGTGCGGTCCGGGCAGCCGCGACGGTGATCTGCTGTCCGATCATGGCGCGGATCAGCAGCTCCTGCGGATCCACGGCCCCGGGCATCCGCATGCCGGGCAGGGCCTTTACCGCCGGAGCCAGCCGCGGATCGGCTGCCAGCGCGCTGTCGATGGCCACCGGGTCGGCATCGAGGTCGAGGAGCCGCCGGACCCGGCTCAGCAGTGATGGCAGATCCCGCAGGTCCACCGCCCCGATGGTGAGGACCAGGGGCCGCCCCGGGGCGCCGTCGTCGTACTCAACGCTGAAGCGGGCATCGGCGTGGGGGAGCCGCAGGGTCCTGGCGTAGGAGGTTGCGGTGCCGGTCTCGATCCCGGGGATGGACCGGACCGCGAGGAAGCCGAAGATGCCCGGATCGAACGGTTCACGGTAAGGCAGGCTGAGCGTCAATGCCGTGGTGGCGGCCGGTGCCCGGTGGTGGCGGGCGGTGCCCCGCAGCGCCGTCGGCGTCATGGCGAAGACCTCGCCGATGGTTTCGTTGAACTGGCGGACGCTGCTGAACCCGGCTGCGAAGGCAACGTCGGCAAGCTTCATCCGGGTGGACACCAGAAGGGTCCGGGCGGTCTGCGCCCTGCTGGCCCGTGCCAGCGACAACGGACCGGCGCCCAGCTCGTGGCTCAGGATCCGGTTGAGCTGCCGTGAGGAGTATCCGAGCCGCGAGGCCAGCCCCTCCACGCCGTCGCGGTTGATCACGCCGTCGTTGATGAGCCGCATGGCCCGGCCCGCAATGTCGGAACGGATGTTCCACGCGGGCGTGCCCGGAACGGCTTCCGGAAGGCAGCGCTTGCAGGCCCGGTACCCCGCGTCATGGGCGGCAGCGGAGGTTTCGTAGAACGTGACGTTCTCCGCCTTTGGCGTCCTGGCCGGGCACGACGGACGGCAGTAGATGCCCGTGGTCCGGACAGCCGTGTAGAACTGCCCGTCGAAGCGGGTGTCGCGGGCATCGATTGCCCGGTAGCGCTGCCAGAAGTCCATGGCTCCATCCTGTCAGCTCGCCGCACCCGGTGCTAGCGGAAATCGGACACGGCCGTGGCGGCCTAGTTGAGGCGGTCTTTGTTAAAGTCGATGCATGAGCAGCAGCCCGCCACGAGCCGGACACGAACACTCCGTGCGTCAGCTGCTGTCCGGGGACGCCCGGCACGTGGCGCCACAGCTGCTCGGTGCAGTGCTCAGCTACGCCAGTCCCGAAGGTTCGGTCTCGGTGCGGATCACCGAGGTGGAGGCCTACCTCGGTCCGTACGACTCGCAGCACCCGGACCCCGGTTCGCACACTTTCCGCGGACCCACTGGACGCAACAAGCCCATGTTCGGACCGGCCGGGCACCTGTACGTCTACTTCACTTACGGGATGCACTACTGTGCCAACATTGTCTGCGGACCGCCGGGCGTTGCCTCTGCGCTCCTGCTCCGCGGCGGGGAAATAGTGGGCGGCCAGGAACTTGCCCGCGCCAGGCGTCCGACGTCGAAATCCCCCAAGGACCTGGCCAGTGGACCTGCCCGGCTGGCCACGGCGCTGGGACTGACGACGGCGGACAGCGGCCGGGACGCCCTCAGCGAACCGTTCAGGTTGGAGCTGCCGGTGTCCCGGGCACGCGACATCAGCACGGGGCCGCGCGTCGGGGTTTCAGGTGCGGGCGGCAGCCACGCCTATCCGTGGCGGTACTGGCTGACCGGTGATCCCACGGTCTCGCGCTACAAGGCCGCGAAAGCCCGTCCGGTTTAGGCGCCGTCGCTACTGGGGTTTACGCGCCGCTGCTACACGGGGCGGACCGTGAAGAATGGCCGCCACCGGCATAGGGTGGATGCGTGAATCAAAGCGAGCCGGGCCAAGCCAGAAGAACCGTTCCCGTGGACCAGCTGATCAACAGCCTGTGCGCCACGGTACCGGACTACCCCAAGCCGGGAATCGTGTTCAAGGACCTGACGCCCGTCTTTGCCAACGGTGCGGCGCTGCACGCTGTTGTGGACGCACTGGTTGAGCCGTTCAAAGGACAGTTCGACGCCGTCGCCGGAGTTGAGGCCCGCGGCTTCCTGCTGGCAGCCGCTGCCGCTTACGCCACCAACACGGGCGTCATCACAGTCCGGAAAGCCGGCAAACTCCCTCGCAAGGTGGTCGCGGAGGACTACGCGCTGGAGTACGGCACCGCAACCCTTGAACTGCACACCACCGACCTGCCGGCCGGAAGCCGTGTACTGATTCTCGACGACGTCCTGGCCACCGGCGGCACGCTCGGCGCCGCCACGAGGCTGTTCGAACGCTGCGGAATCCACGTTGCCGGGGTGGGCGTGGTTATGGAGCTCGGCGAGCTGCGCGGGCGTTCGGCACTTACCGGCCACCGTGTCCGCTCGCTCATCAGGATATGACGTGGTCCCGCCGGGACCGGTGCCGTGGGGAGTCCGGCCGCGGGGAGTTTGGCGCCGGAGTTTGGCGCCGGAAAACGGCGAAACTGAAATGTTTCAGGCGCGTTCATCAAAATGGTTGTAGAATGGACGGTCCGTCTTTTGCGATAGGGGAAAGTCTCGATGCTCGACGCTGATTTGGCCCATGAACGGGACTATGTTGCTGGACTGTATGCCCGCTTGGATGAACTGCGCGCGGAAAAGCGCACTCAACTGGCCCAGGTCCGCCGTGCCGGAGCCGTGGGAACCATGCAGAATGTTTCCGAACGGGACGCCTTCGCGGCCCTCTATGAGGACCGCCTGGCGCAGCTCGATGCTGTAGACGACCGGCTGGTATTCGGCCGCCTCGACCTGGACTCGGGGGAGGCCCAGTACATCGGCCGTATCGGCCTCACCACCGACGACCTCCAACGGCTCATGGTTGACTGGCGCGCGCCCGAAGCCGGGCACTTCTACCAGGCCACGGCCTTCGACCGCCAGGGCGTACGCCGCCGCCGCCACCTGATCCTGCAGGGCCGCGAGGTCAAGGCCATTGAAGATGACGTCCTTGACGCCGGCATGCTGGCCGACAATGAATCGCTGCAGGGGGAGGGTGCGCTGCTGGCGGCCCTGAACTCCAAGCGCACCGGACGCATGTCGGACATCGTGGGCACCATCCAGTCCGAACAGGACAGGATCATCCGCTCCTCCATCTCCGGAGCCGTCGTCGTCCAGGGTGGCCCCGGAACGGGCAAGACCGCCGTCGCACTGCACCGGGCCGCGTACCTGCTCTACACCCACCGCGACCGGCTCAAGACTGCCGGCGTGCTCCTCGTGGGCCCGTCGTCGTCGTTCATGAAGTACATCGAGCGCGTCCTGCCGTCCCTCGGCGAGACGGGCGTTGTCATGGCGAGTGTCGGGCGGCTGATGCCGGGCGTCAATGCCGTACCGGAACAGGAATCGGACGTCGCAGCGGTTAAGGGACGGCTGTCCATGGCCGAGGTGGTGGCCAATGCGGTGTCCAACCGGCAGCGCATTCCGGCCGAGAACCGGATCCTTGAAGTGGACGGCCGCAAGCTGGTCCTGACCCCGCGCCAGGTGCGCCGGGCACGGGAAAAGGCCCGCGCCACCCACAAGCCGCACAACGAGGCGCGCCTGACGTTCGTGAAGATCCTGCTTCGCGAGCTGACCGAACAGATGACCGAGCTCGTCGAGGCCGGCAGCATCGGCAACAACGCGGACCGCTCGTATCTGGCCGAGGACGTCCGCACGGCGCGCGATGTCCGGATCGCACTGAATCTCTGCTGGATGCCGATGACACCGGAAAAGCTCATCTCCGAGCTGTTCAGCAAGCCGGCCATCCTGGAAGCCTGCACCCCTGACCTCACCGACGCTGAACGCGCCCTGCTCAGCCGTCCGGCTGACAGCCCGTGGACCGAAGCGGACGTGCCGTTGCTGGATGAAGCCGCCGAACTGCTCGGCGAGCTTGATCCCGCGGCCGGCCGCGGACTGGCCCAGCAGGAGCACGACCGCGCACGGGACATCGCCAACGCGAAGCAGACGCTGGTGAACATGGAAACCGCCGGCGTGGACGTGCTGATGACGGCCGAGGAACTCGTCGACCAGAACCAGGAGCGCGAAGCGCGGCTCACTGCGGCGGAGCGGGCAACCAGCGACCGCACCTGGGCCTTCGGGCACATTGTGGTTGACGAGGCCCAGGAACTCTCGCCGATGCAATGGCGCCTGCTGGTCCGGCGCTGCCCGTTGAAGTCGTTCACGATCGTCGGCGACATCGCCCAGACCAGTTCCGTAGCGGGTGCCAATTCGTGGCAGGGCGCGCTGGAACCGATGTTCGGCGACCGCTGGCAGCTTGAGGAACTCACGGTCAACTACCGCACGCCGTCACAGATCGCTGAAGCAGCCGCCAGGATGGCCACCGCTGCCGGGCTGGTTGTTTCGGCCCCCAAGGCCGTCCGCGAAGGCCGCTGGTCACCGATCATTGACCGTGTGGATGACGGTTCGGTGGTCAGCCGGCTCGTGGAGGTCATCCCGGACGAGCTGGACGCGCTCGACGGCGGCTTGCTCGCCGTGATTGCCGACGGCGAACTGCTGCCGCAGGCCACGTCGGCGCTGCGCGCCGCCTACGGCCGACGCGTCGGTACCGGTGCCGGCAGCTACGAGCAGGACATTGTCGTCATCAGCCCGAGGGAAGCCAAGGGCCTGGAGTTCGACGGCGTTGTGGTGCTGGAGCCGGCCATGATGCTCAACCATGAGCACGGACGGGTGGGCGATCTTTACGTTGCCATGACCCGGCCAACGCAGCGGCTGCGGCTGATCGCAGCCGCCCCGGTGCCGGCAGGCATCGAACGCTAATCCCCGATGGCGGGAGGACCGGACCCTACCGGCCTCCTGCCGCCCGGCGGCACCGTCGCACTGCGCTGGCCGGACTTGTCACGCTGCGCTGGCCGGACTTGTCACGCTGCGCTGGCCGGACTTGTCACGCTGCGCTGGGGACCAGCCAATCCTGCTAACTTAGATCACGTGTCCCAACTAAATGATCTCGAGTCCCAGCAGAACGATCCGGGCTTTGCCAACATCTGGCAAGAGCTCAACTGGCGCGGCCTAGTCCACGTTTCCACTGATGAAGTGGAACTGGAGAAGCTGCTCGCCGGGGACCCGATCACCTATTACTGCGGGTTCGACCCCACAGCACCCAGCCTGCACCTGGGCAACCTCGTGCAGTTGCTCCTGATGCGCCGGCTTCAGCTGGCCGGGCATAAGCCCCTGGGCCTCGTTGGCGGGTCGACAGGACTGATCGGTGACCCGCGGCCGACGGCGGAACGCACCCTGAACACCAAAGACACCGTCTCCGAGTGGGTCGGGTACCTCCAGGCGCAGGTCCGCCGCTTCCTGAGCTTCGAAGGCGAAAACGCCGCCAGGATGGTCAACAACCTGGACTGGACCGCCCCGCTAAGCGCTATCGACTTCCTTCGCGAAATCGGAAAGCACTTCCGCGTCGGCACCATGCTTCGCAAGGATGCCGTTGCCTCCCGCCTCAGCTCGGATGAAGGCATCAGCTACACCGAGTTCAGCTACCAGATCCTCCAGGGTATGGACTACCTGCAGCTCTTCCGGGACTACGGTTGCGTCCTGGAGACTGGGGGATCGGACCAGTGGGGCAACCTGACCAGCGGTACCGAACTCATCCGCAAGGTTGAAGGCAAGCACGTGCACGCACTCGGCACGCCGCTCATCACCAATTCGGACGGCACCAAGTTCGGCAAGAGCGAAGGCAACGCCATCTGGCTCGATCCGGAGATGTGCAGCCCGTACGCCTTTTACCAGTTCTGGCTTAACACGGCCGATGCCGACGTTGCGGCGAGGCTGAAGGTCTTCACTTTCCTGACCCGCGCCGAAATCGAAGCCTTGGAAGTTTCCATCGCCGAACGTCCCTTTGCACGGGAGGGCCAGCGGAGGCTTGCGTTCGAAGTGACCTCGCTTGTCCATGGCGTGGAAGCAACTGAGAAGGTCATCGCCGCCTCGGCGGCACTGTTCGGTGGCGGGGACCTCGCAGCTCTGGACGAGCGCACCCTTGCGGCCGCAACCGCTGAACTGCCTTTGGCCCGCGTTAACGCCGACGGCCTCGGCATCGTTGACCTGCTCGTGGCCTCCGGGCTCTCGGACAGCAAGTCGGCTGCCCGCCGGACCGTGGGTGAAGGCGGCGCCTATGTAAACAACACCAAGGTGACCGATCCCGACGCCGTCATTCCAGGAACCGAACTACTGCACGGGCGCTACCTGCTGCTGCGCCGGGGGAAGAAGAATCTTGCGACCGTGGAAGTAGCATTGTCCTCGAACTAGCAGTCTCCAGGAGTCAACCGCACGCTCCTTTCCGGCCGATTTGCACGGCCGGGGAGGAGCGTGTATTGTTTTCTGAGTCGCCGCCGCTGAGTGGTGACAGACCCCCTACAAATGAGAAGCAATTCTTCATGCGCAAGGCGCAGAGATGGAAAATTGCTTCACGTTTTGCTGGGCGGATTCATTCCACCGAGTGAATTTCTGGAGAATATCCGGATTTGCAAAGTGGAAATGAATGAAATAAGCTAGAAACATCGCAGCGAAGAAATACTAACAAAGAATTCATCGGAATTCAAATATTTGTTTGAGAAGTATTCGAATGTGTCTGTTGTTTGAGAACTCAATAGTGTGCCAAGTTTGTTGATACCAATTTATTTATATGGATTGGTTGAATTGACTGGATTGTGCCACCCCGTGGTGTGATCTGGTTGTTTTTCAGCTGGTTTCAAATTTTGTGCAGCCTGGTTCCGCGTTTTCCCGTGGTGCTTGGTTGTGTCTGTTTTTGTTTT
>NZ_JAGGPO010000016.1:0-5600 GCF_018613775.1 Arthrobacter sp. ISL-69 | reverse complement strand
TTCTGTTGTTTGAGAACTCAATAGTGTGCCAAGTTTGTTGATACCAATTTATTTATATGGATTGGTTGAATTGACTGGATTGTGCCACCCCGTGGTGTGATCTGGTTGTTTTTCAGCTGGTTTCAAATTTTGTGCAGCCTGGTTCCGCGTTTTCCCGTGGTGCTTGGTTGTGTCTGTTTTTGTTTTACTTCAACGGAGAGTTTGATCCTGGCTCAGGATGAACGCTGGCGGCGTGCTTAACACATGCAAGTCGAACGATGAACCTCACTTGTGGGGGGATTAGTGGCGAACGGGTGAGTAACACGTGAGTAACCTGCCCTTAACTCTGGGATAAGCCTGGGAAACTGGGTCTAATACCGGATATGACTCCTCATCGCATGGTGGGGGGTGGAAAGCTTTTTGTGGTTTTGGATGGACTCGCGGCCTATCAGCTTGTTGGTGAGGTAATGGCTCACCAAGGCGACGACGGGTAGCCGGCCTGAGAGGGTGACCGGCCACACTGGGACTGAGACACGGCCCAGACTCCTACGGGAGGCAGCAGTGGGGAATATTGCACAATGGGCGCAAGCCTGATGCAGCGACGCCGCGTGAGGGATGACGGCCTTCGGGTTGTAAACCTCTTTCAGTAGGGAAGAAGCGAAAGTGACGGTACCTGCAGAAGAAGCGCCGGCTAACTACGTGCCAGCAGCCGCGGTAATACGTAGGGCGCAAGCGTTATCCGGAATTATTGGGCGTAAAGAGCTCGTAGGCGGTTTGTCGCGTCTGCCGTGAAAGTCCGGGGCTCAACTCCGGATCTGCGGTGGGTACGGGCAGACTAGAGTGATGTAGGGGAGACTGGAATTCCTGGTGTAGCGGTGAAATGCGCAGATATCAGGAGGAACACCGATGGCGAAGGCAGGTCTCTGGGCATTAACTGACGCTGAGGAGCGAAAGCATGGGGAGCGAACAGGATTAGATACCCTGGTAGTCCATGCCGTAAACGTTGGGCACTAGGTGTGGGGGACATTCCACGTTTTCCGCGCCGTAGCTAACGCATTAAGTGCCCCGCCTGGGGAGTACGGCCGCAAGGCTAAAACTCAAAGGAATTGACGGGGGCCCGCACAAGCGGCGGAGCATGCGGATTAATTCGATGCAACGCGAAGAACCTTACCAAGGCTTGACATGGGCCGGACCGGGCTGGAAACAGTCCTTCCCCTTTGGGGCCGGTTCACAGGTGGTGCATGGTTGTCGTCAGCTCGTGTCGTGAGATGTTGGGTTAAGTCCCGCAACGAGCGCAACCCTCGTTCCATGTTGCCAGCGCGTAATGGCGGGGACTCATGGGAGACTGCCGGGGTCAACTCGGAGGAAGGTGGGGACGACGTCAAATCATCATGCCCCTTATGTCTTGGGCTTCACGCATGCTACAATGGCCGGTACAAAGGGTTGCGATACTGTGAGGTGGAGCTAATCCCAAAAAGCCGGTCTCAGTTCGGATTGGGGTCTGCAACTCGACCCCATGAAGTCGGAGTCGCTAGTAATCGCAGATCAGCAACGCTGCGGTGAATACGTTCCCGGGCCTTGTACACACCGCCCGTCAAGTCACGAAAGTTGGTAACACCCGAAGCCGGTGGCCTAACCCCTTGTGGGAGGGAGCTGTCGAAGGTGGGACTGGCGATTGGGACTAAGTCGTAACAAGGTAGCCGTACCGGAAGGTGCGGCTGGATCACCTCCTTTCTAAGGAGCACCTACAGTCACCTTGCCTCATGTATGTGAGTGTGGAGGGGTTGTCAGGAGTAACGCCCGTTGCGCAGACGATTGTTCTGCGGCGGGTGCTCACGGGTGGAATATCAGCAAATAGCGGCCGCGGGTTTCTTCCCGGCGCCTAGTACGGATGCTCTTGAGTGTCCTGGAACGGTGCGGGGAGGGTGATGCGCGGTTTAGTGTTTGGCACACTGTTGGGTCCTGAGGCAACAGGACCATGGCATGGCCGGGTTTCCTTACGGGGAGGCTCCGGTGGTGGTGTGGGTTTTGTTTGTTTCTGGTTTCCTGGCTGCATCGATCGCACGGTTGGTCCCTTTTGCGGGGGTTGTGTGTGGGGTGTGTGGTACGGGGTTGTTGTTTGAGAACTACATAGTGGACGCGAGCATCTTTTATAAGAAGCAATTTCCAAGAATATGAACCTGGATCTGTTGTTCTGTCCTTCGGGGTGGAGCAGTGGTTTCTGTGGTTCTCTCGAAAATTAGCGTTTTTGATCTTTTGTGGTCAAGTTTTTAAGAGCACACGGTGGATGCCTTGGCATTAGGAGCCGAAGAAGGACGTAGGAATCTGCGATAAGCCTGGGGGAGTCGATAACCGGACTGTGATCCCAGGGTGTCCGAATGGGGAAACCCCGCCAGGGGCGCGAGCTGCCTGGTGACCCGCATCTGAACACATAGGGTGCGTGGAGGGAACGCGGGGAAGTGAAACATCTCAGTACCCGCAGGAAGAGAAAACAATAGTGATTCCGTTAGTAGTGGCGAGCGAACGCGGATCAGGCTAAACCGTTCCATGTGTGATAGCCGGCGGGCGTTGCATGGTCGGGGTTGTGGGACTTCCCATTCTGTCTCTGCCGGGGCAGTGGGGTGAGTAGTACAGGCATAGGTGAACGGTCTTGAAAGGCCGGCCAGAGAGGGTGTGAGCCCCGTAACTGAAATGTTGTGTACCGCCCGGTGAAGTATCCCAAGTAGCACGGGGCCCGAGAAATCCCGTGTGAATCTGTCAGGACCACCTGATAAGCCTAAATACTCCCTAATGACCGATAGCGGACCAGTACCGTGAGGGAAAGGTGAAAAGTACCCCGGGAGGGGAGTGAAACAGTACCTGAAACCGTGTGCTTACAATCCGTCGGAGCCAGTCTGATTCTGGTGACGGCGTGCCTTTTGAAGAATGAGCCTGCGAGTTAGTGTTACGTCGCGAGGTTAACCCGTGTGGGGCAGCCGTAGCGAAAGCGAGTCTGAATAGGGCGTTGCAGTGGCGTGATCTAGACCCGAAGCGAAGTGATCTACCCATGGCCAGGTTGAAGCGACGGTAAGACGTCGTGGAGGACCGAACCCACTTCAGTTGAAAATGGAGGGGATGAGCTGTGGGTAGGGGTGAAAGGCCAATCAAACTTCGTGATAGCTGGTTCTCCCCGAAATGCATTTAGGTGCAGCGTTGCGTGTTTCTTACCGGAGGTAGAGCTACTGGATGGCTAATGGGCCCTACAAGGTTACTGACGTCAGCCAAACTCCGAATGCCGGTAAGTGAGAGCGCAGCAGTGAGACTGTGGGGGATAAGCTTCATAGTCGAGAGGGAAACAGCCCAGACCACCAACTAAGGCCCCTAAGCGTGTGCTAAGTGGGAAAGGATGTGGAGTTGCGAAGACAACCAGGAGGTTGGCTTAGAAGCAGCCATCCTTAAAAGAGTGCGTAATAGCTCACTGGTCAAGTGATTCCGCGCCGACAATGTAGCGGGGCTCAAGTACACCGCCGAAGTTGTGGATTTCACATTTTATCCAAGCCGCTCCCTTTGTGGGGTTGGTTCAGGAGTGTGGAGTGGTAGGGGAGCGTCGTGTGGGCAGTGAAGTCGCGGTGTAAACCAGCGGTGGAGCCTACACGAGTGAGAATGCAGGCATGAGTAGCGAAAGACGGGTGAGAAACCCGTCCGCCGAATGATCAAGGGTTCCAGGGTCAAGCTAATCTGCCCTGGGTAAGTCGGGACCTAAGGCGAGGCCGACAGGCGTAGTCGATGGACAACGGGTTGATATTCCCGTACCGGCGAAAAACCGCCCATGCTGAACAGGGGATACTAACCGCCCGAGACCTGCCCGATCGCCCTTGTGGTGTGAGGGTTTTGGTGGAGCGCGGGACCTGATCCTGGGAGGTAAGCGTATTAACAGGTGTGACGCAGGAAGGTAGCCGAGCCGGGCGATGGTTGTCCCGGTCCAAGGATGTAGGGCGAACGGTAGGCAAATCCGCCGTTCATGATGCCTGAGACCTGACGGGACCCCCGTATGGGGGGATTCGGTGATCCTATGCTGCCTAGAAAAGCATCGACGCGAGGTTTTAGCCGCCCGTACCCCAAACCGACACAGGTGATCAGGTAGAGAATACTAAGGCGATCGAGAGAATTATGGTTAAGGAACTCGGCAAAATGCCCCCGTAACTTCGGGAGAAGGGGGGCCCCAACCTTGATGGACACTTGCTGTCCGGAGGGGATCGGGGCCGCAGAGACCAGGGGGAAGCGACTGTTTACTAAAAACACAGGTCCGTGCGAAGTCGCAAGACGATGTATACGGACTGACTCCTGCCCGGTGCTGGAAGGTTAAGAGGACCGGTTAGCCGCAAGGCGAAGCTGAGAATTTAAGCCCCAGTAAACGGCGGTGGTAACTATAACCATCCTAAGGTAGCGAAATTCCTTGTCGGGTAAGTTCCGACCTGCACGAATGGAGTAACGACTTCCCCGCTGTCTCAACCATAAACTCGGCGAAATTGCAGTACGAGTAAAGATGCTCGTTACGCGCAGCAGGACGGAAAGACCCCGAGACCTTTACTATAGTTTGGTATTGGTGTTCGGAGTGGCTTGTGTAGGATAGGTGGGAGACGTTGAAGCCCGGACGCCAGTTCGGGTGGAGTCATCGTTGAAATACCACTCTGGTCACTTTGGACATCTAACTTCGGCCCGTAATCCGGGTCAGGGACAGTGCCTGATGGGTAGTTTAACTGGGGCGGTTGCCTCCTAAAAAGTAACGGAGGCGCCCAAAGGTTCCCTCAGCCTGGTTGGCAATCAGGTGTCGAGTGTAAGTGCACAAGGGAGCTTGACTGTGAGAGAGACATCTCGAGCAGGGACGAAAGTCGGGACTAGTGATCCGGCGGTACATTGTGGAATGGCCGTCGCTCAACGGATAAAAGGTACCTCGGGGATAACAGGCTGATCTTGCCCAAGAGTCCATATCGACGGCATGGTTTGGCACCTCGATGTCGGCTCGTCGCATCCTGGGGCTGGAGTAGGTCCCAAGGGTTGGGCTGTTCGCCCATTAAAGCGGTACGCGAGCTGGGTTTAGAACGTCGTGAGACAGTTCGGTCCCTATCCGCTGCGCGCGCAGGAAATTTGAGAAGGGCTGTCCTTAGTACGAGAGGACCGGGACGGACGAACCTCTGGTGTGTCAGTTGTACTGCCAAGTGCACCGCTGATTAGCTACGTTCGGATGGGATAACCGCTGAAAGCATCTAAGCGGGAAGCTCGCTTCGAGATGAGATTTCCATACACCTTGTGTGTGAGAGGCCCCCAGCCAGACCACTGGGTTGATAGGCCGGATGTGGAAGCGAGGACTAACGACTCGTGAAGCTGACCGGTACTAATAGGCCGATAACTTACACCACACACCACCCCGCAAACGATTCAAAAGCGTTTGCACCCAAGGGGTGGTAAAAAGAAACAAGACTGCTTGCGTCCACTATGTGGTTCCCAAACAACAAACCCGTTACACGGTACGTTGCAGGGAACAAACCACAACTGAATAACAACACCACTAATGTTGTAACCACAGGTTTTCCCAACCCCCAGCCATGCCGGGGGTCCGGGTAGAAGGGTTACGGCGGTCA